>CANCJZ010000318.1 GCA_947378465.1 Flavobacteriaceae bacterium | reverse complement strand
GAAAAAAATCTGCTTACTCCTTTCATTATATGCTTCTTTTTCTTTTGCTCAAAATATGGACGAATTGAAAAAGAATGCCAAGCAAATGTATGATGCCTCTTATAACATGGCTTTCGAAGAGGTATTAGATTTGACATATCCAAAACTATTTGAAATTGTACCCAGAGATAAAATGGCCGACATGCTGGCTAAGACTTTTGAAAATGAAACCTATAAAGTTCGCTTGGTATTTATCACTCCAAAGTTTACTTTTTCAGAAATTAAAAAAATTGAAAACAAATCACTCGATGTCATCACTTATACCAATGCGATGCGCATTACCTTCAATCAAGATTTGACTCCCGATAAAGCCAATGAGATTGTCAAAGCCTACAAAGACACAGGTGCCTATACCATTGTCAACTTCGAAAAAGATCGCAATAGTTTTTATATTGAAGGAAAATCTACTCTAGTAGGAATTGCCGACGAATCCACTAAACAAGCTTGGAAGTTTGTCAATTATGACAAAAGAAGAGCCGATATGATGAAAAAAATAGTCAGTGAAAACATTATGAAAGAACTCGGACTGTAATTAATTCCTAGAAGTAGTTTTTAATTGCCTACATTTACTTATTATCTATAAATAAATAATAATGGCAAAAAGTCAAGACGCAAAGAAAACTCAAAAAAAAGAGCCTCTTAAAACCGCTAAAGAAAAGAAAGAAGAAAAACGCAATAAAAAAAACAGCCCGAAGAGGGATTAGTTTTAAGGTTGTAAGTTGTTTTTGTTGTAGGTTGTAGGTTATATACTTTGTGGTTATATTAGGTTATAGGTTATAAACTTTATGGATATACAGGTTGTAGGTTATAAGTTATTTATTAGACAAGTTTTTTTAGTAAAACGACCTCCTATTTCATATTTTAGAATGAAACAATCATTTATCATAGTTTCCATTCCGTAATCACGCCACAGAACATAAAACCTACAACAAAAACAACTTACAACCTTAAACCTTAAAATAAATCAATCTGGAAATATTTTCCCTGGATTGAGGACATTGTTAGGATCAAACACGTGTTTCATTCGTTCCATTAATTCCAAGTGAACTTTGGTAAAAGCAATGTCCATATAGTTCTTTTGTACAAAGCCAATGCCGTGCTCTCCAGATAATGTTCCTTTAAGAGACACGGTCAATTCAAAAATTTCTCTTATTCCTTTCGGAACCTCGGTCTGCCAATTGGCATCACTCATCGCTCCTTTTATAATATTGACGTGCAAATTACCGTCGCCTGCATGTCCGTAACAAACGGATTGAAATCCATATTTAGCACCAATTGTTTTAATTCCTTCCAATAGTTTTGGCAGTTCATAACGCGGCACTACCGTATCTTCTTCTTTGTAAATCGAATTGGATTTGACCGCCTCCGCTACTGATCGACGCATTTTCCACAAGGCATTCTTTTGATCCTCGGTATCGGCAAAAAGCACTTCATCAATTTCAAATTGCTCTACTACTGCTAGTATTTTCTCGGCTTCCGACATTAGTATTTCGGGATAATTCCCATCCACTTCGATAAGTAAGTGGGCCTGCACCGCATCCTTTACCTGTACATTCAAACCTTCCACAAATTGCAACGTCCAATCGATGGCATCGCGCTCCATAAATTCTAATGCACTCGGCACTACTCCCGCTCTAAAGATGGCCGACACTGCTTCGCAGGCTTGACTCGCTTTGTAAAAAGGGACTAACATCAATACATTAAAATTGTTTTTTGGCAATAATTTTAATACAATCTTTGTGATGATTCCCAAAGTTCCTTCACTCCCTACCATCAATTGGGTTAAATTATAACCAGTAGAATTTTTGAGTGTATTTGCTCCCGTCCAAATAACATCGCCTGTAGGTAATACGACTTCTAGATTCAACACATAATCTTTAGTCACACCGTATTTCACGGCACGGGCACCACCTGCATTTTCTGCCACATTCCCTCCTATCCAACAACTACCTTGACTACTTGGATCTGGTGGATAGAAAAGTCCTTTCTCCGCCACAGCCTCACGCAACACTTGCGTAATCACCGCGGGCTCCACAATTACTTGCAAATTATTCTCGTCAATACTCAATATTTTATTCAAACGCTCCAAGGAAAGTCCTATTCCTTGATGCACGCTTAAAGCCCCGCCACTCAAACCAGTTCGGGCGCCAATAGGAGTTAATGGAATTTTGAATAGGTTGGCCACTGTAACAATCGCCGCAACTTCAGCCGTATTTGCAGGTTTGATCACCACCGATGGCGGAAACACATAGTCTTCAGTTTCATCGTGTCCATAATGATTACGGGTTGCTATATCGGTAAACAAATAGTCCTCACCTACTATTTGACTTAATTGACGAAGTATATCGGAGTTAAATTCCATGGTATTTAATTTGAAAAGTAAAAGTAATTATTTAGTGAGGAAATTCCAATTTTCAAATTCCAAATTCCATATATGCAAAATTGTAAAGGATTATTATACTATATTTTTATAAGGCAGTGGGCGTTGGAGCGTATACTTTGTGGGAATTACTTTGTAGGAGTTACTTTGTAGAGCTTTTTTGAAACTATAGTCAATAGGCATTTTTTAGGCAATAGGCATTAGGCATTAGGAGTTGGAGCGGTTACTTTGTGGAAAATACTTTGTAGCGTTTTTTTTTAACCAAGAAACTAGAAGTGATTAGACTAATTAGTTTGAAAAAAAAGTCCTCATTAAAATGAATCGTGAGGAATATTGATTAACAAATCTCCATAAGGAATTTGTAAATATTATCTAACGATAAGATTGACATATTAAAATTTAAAACAATTGAAACTATCCCTCTTTATGTCTTTCAATTTCCAAAAGTTTAAAGGAGTAATCTGAAAATTGGGTATGAATTCCATTTAATATTCAATATAAATAAACACTACTAAGGTAGTAAAATGTAATTAAAGTGTTTTTAAATCGCAAAAACTATTCTTTAGTTTCTTTTCTCAATTCTTCTATCTTATCTATACTTAAACCCGTTACTTTAGAAATGAAGTCATTTGATAAATCTTCTAAAATAAGATTTCTTGCTATCTCATTTGTTTTTCGTTCTTCAATTTTAAATTCTGCTTCGCTTTGCAAAGAATAGATTTCACTCGCTTTTACACTTAAACTATCCATATAACGATTATAACCATATTGATCCTCTTTAGGAAGTCGCATTAAATCTAACACTTCATTAGCCGCTTGTAAACCTTTTGCCTTAAAACTATCTTTAACTTCACTGTTTTTCAAAAAATAAATCCATTCATCTAAAGTATCTTTCGCAACATCATTAAACTGATTGACTTTTAATAAATAATATTCAGGAAAGAGATCGGCTACCTCTTCTTTTAGAAATGCCTTTTTTTGTTTATCCGATAGTTCTAATATATCCTTTTGATGCAAACCTTTAAAGTCAGTTCTTCCTTTATAAATATAATCTTTGCCTTGACCTAAATCAAAATAAACTATATTAACAGAAATTACTTTTTTAACATTTGAATATTTATCTCCTAATTTATGATTTTCAGAAATAGCTTTTGAAGTACCATAAGCCATTCTATGAAAATAATCAATCTCGTAAGTAAATTGAATTTCAATAATTATTAATTCATTCTTTGAGTTTTTAGTCAAAATATCAACACGATTGAATTTATCATTTTCGTCCTCTTGATTACTTTCGCTCTCTAGAATCTGTTCAATAAAAATTTCATCAAAGAGTAATTCACTCAAGAATCCTTCAAGCACCACAAAGTTGGCTTTATTTCTAAGAAGCCTTTTAATTGCCCAATCAAACTGTATTAATTTTTTACTCATCACTTTGTTCTTGAAGTGCAAAATTACAAAATTATAGTATTGATAATGAAGGATTTTATTAAGTTTAAGTCTTAATTTTAATTTATTCAAACTAAAATTATGCACTCTTTTTTTATTTTGACAAAACAGCTTTCTATTTGCTATAAAAAATACATTCTTTTACCTATTCAAAATCAATTTCGAAATACTAAAGAACAACTTTATAATGACCCTGAGCGCTAAGACAGCTGTCTAAAAGATATTCTTTAACTGTATTCCACTCCTGCAAACCACTGTAATAAAACAACTTTAAATTTTCACTATATTTCAGTAATTAAGAATTGTTCGTTCTGGGATATTCCTTTTTTTCGCAAATTCACTTACTGAAATATAGTTCATTGTTTTATGAATTGATGTAGTTATCGGCAAATGTAAAACAAAAATATTTTTATAATACTTTTCTTGCCGATAACGGCAAGAATAAAACAATATTCTATGATTGATTTAGATTACCAATAACATTATTCAAAATCCCGTAGGGATGTATCACCAACCAACAATCAACCCCTCCAATTCCGCAACGATTTGGAATTTGGAATTTAATTTATTGGGATTTCTTAACGGGAATTGGAATTTAAAAAACAGTCACACTCACCTCATCACTCCAGGCTCCTACTCTTTTATTAGCACTTAAATAGATGGCTTTATATTTCCAAAGAGCCGAAGTTCCATCAGTAGGTAGAGGGCTTTCGTCAACAAAAACATTGCGGATGGAAGTGGCACAATACACATATCCAGCACCACTGTCTTTATGAATTTCTAAACCATCATAGTGGCTTTTGAGGAATTTAATTTCGGGATGGCCAGCATTGATTTTTATATTTAGTATTGGTTTTCCTTCGGCAGCGACAAATCTACTTTGTGTAGCTTCTATTCCTAAATCCAAGCCAATAGCTTTCGTATATTTAGGACTCGCTTTGACTTTGGCTGCTTTTTGACTAAAACGCAATTGGATATTTGCTGCTACTAAAGCAGGAGGCGTACCAATTGTAGGAAATTGAGGCAGACCATTAAATTCTTGATTATTGTTCCCGTGACGAAGTAAATTAATAGATTCTGAAAAGTCTCTTTCAAATTTATTTACTTTAGTAGCGCTATCGAGACAAAAATCCCAAAAATCACTATCCGCTTTAGCTTCGTCCGTTTCTTCTGAAGTGAATCCGAGTAAAACAGCATATAACACTAATTTAGTCCAAAAATTGCGCAATTGAGCGCCAAATAACAAATCGTTTGTTTCGATAAATGATTTCATAATTCAAATTTTTTATTAATTAATACTTATTTATTTTTATAAAGATTTAAAATACCTTTTGCCTTTATTTTATTCTTTTTGAATGAATTGAAAAGTTCAATCTCCTTTCAATTAATTTTCACCCTTAGCTTACTGAAATACTAGGCTAGCCTACTGCTTTACTAGGCTAGCCTATCGATTTACTAGGCTAGCCTACTGCTTTACTAGGCTAGCCTACCGATTAACTAGGCTAGCCTACCGATTAACTAGGCTAGCCTACCGATTTACTAGGCTAGCCTACTGCTTTACTAGGCTAGCCTACTGCTTTACTAGGCTAGCCTACTGCTTTACTAGGCTAGCCTATCGATTAACTAGGCTAGCCTACCGATTTACTAGGCTAGCCTATCGACTTACTAGGCTAGCCTACTGCTTTACTAGGCTAGCCTATCGATTTACTAGGCTAGCCTACTGCTCTACTAGGCTAGCCTACTGCTTTACTGGGCTAGCCTATCGATTTACTAGGCTAGCCTACTGCTTTACTAGGCTAGCCTATCGACTTACTAGGCTAGCCTATCGATTTACTAGGCTAGCCTAAAAATGCACTCAACAAGCCTATTGTTGAATCAGACTAACAAATACCTATTAAGTAATAGCTTTTAAAGACAATAGAACAGAAGCAGAATCAAAATGAGATAAGAACGTAACTATCCCAAAATTAAGCACAAAGAATATAAGTGTCAATCATTGAAAACCATGATTTTTTATAGTAGTTTCCCTCAGTTTTATTTATGCTTTTGTTAATAACTTTACCCTATAACCAACAACAAAAAAAGACAAAAATCTAAATACCAGTATTTTAAAATATTGAAAAGCTTAAAAACACCTAAAAAAGCTAAAATTCTGAAAAATGCAAAAGATGGAAGAATTTTATAGCTCAAAAAAAGTATCGAATGTCTATTTCACCTTAAAAAAGTAATTTTTTATTGTAAATTTGTGAAACCTAAAAAACGATTGCTTTGTCTGAATCTAAATCTAAAACATCGGCGCTTTACGAAAAAGAAGGCATTGCACCTCCT
>CANCJZ010000317.1 GCA_947378465.1 Flavobacteriaceae bacterium | reverse complement strand
GTCCGATTTGACTAAGCTCTTTCTAGGCTGACCCCCACTTTTATCTTGAGAGAAAAGCAAGGAAGAACAAAACACTAATAATAGAAAAGAAAAGAAATACCTCTGCATCATAAATTACGTTATAAGGCAAAGGTATATAAAAAGATTTCTTTACAAAAAAAAAGGACTGTTATAAAACAGCCCTTTAATTTATAATTAGTTTCCTAAAGCTGGATCACCTTGTAACCAGAAAGGACTAAAGTTGTTTACAGTAAACAAATCATTAATTTGAATATTTGGCACGTTAGCTGAGTTATTAGTATATTCCGAAGCCGCATAAACAAATCTATTTGGTTTGTTCAATCTAGTAGTATTAAGAGCAAGTGGAGTATATGGATAACCTGTTCTTATGTAGTCAAGATAAGATTCCATACCGTGAATACCCATTAAACCAACCCATTTTTGATACATAATTGCATGTAACTTTTGATCAAATGTACCTGTCCAACCATAATATGGTATAGTTGCTATTGCATTTTTATATGTAGTTGCATCAGCTGTTGTTACAGATAAGAAAGCAAATGAAGCATCAATTGCAGCTAAGAAATCAGCTTGTGCACCACCATCACCACCAGGTATAAATCCTCTAAGTTTAGCTTCAGCTTGTAGCATTTTACTTTCTGTTAATGTCATAACATACCCATTAACCGTACTTAAATTCGAAGAAGGAGATGCAGCAACTTGGGAATAAGGATTAGACAAACCAATTCCTAAAGAACCTAATTTAAGTACTGGATTAGTAGTATTTGCTACAGTACTATTATATACATCAGTAGCTTGAGCTCCTTGAGTAATTGCCATAATCGAATTTACACCAGAACCTTTTTTGAAGACTTTTGCACCTCTAGGATCAGAAACGTTAGCATAACTTACACCTGGAGAACCAGGAATTGTTGTAGTAGAAGCATTTAGATAGTCATTAAACAAAGCATGGTAAGCATGTCCAGAAGGAACAATTGTTAGATTATCAGAACTTTGTACGAAATTATACCAAAATGGATTACCAGAAGAAGCACTAGCACTTCCATCATATCCGGGATTAATGGTAACATCAGTACTTACAAAAGCACGAGAAGCAACCACCGCTAAATGTGCATCACGGAATGCAGCAACTGCACCCGTAGAACCAGACATACGCATTAACATACGCAATTCAACAGTATTTGCAAAAGCTTTCCAATTGTCCATATTTCCACCCAACATAATGTCAGAACCAGAAATATTTTCCGCAGTACCTGCCGCTTGAGCATTGTCAATAATGGTCCAAGCCAGTTCTAAATCAGCAATCTGGGCTCTATAAACCACTTGGTCATCATCATAAGCTGGTGTTTCATTAACCGTTGACATAAAAGCCTTTGAATAGGGAGCGTTCCCATATAAATCAAAAATATATTGCAAATAATGTGCTTTACAAATTTTTGAAGCAGCAATATAATAATCATATTGACCTGTTGGATTTGGATACTGTGATATTAAATGAAAGTTCATTACTTTCAAATATAAATTATTCCAAATTGAACTTGCAAAAGTACTATTCAATTCTAAAGTATATTGCTGTTGGTTAAAAATAGTAGCACCATAAACAGATGCATTTTCAGACCAAGCATTGGTTAACAAATTTCCTAATCTATTCATTGTAATAGATTGAACTCGGTACGTGTCACTTTGTGCTGCAGAAAGCAATTCGCTAGGTGCTAAATTACCGTACAAAATATCATTAGGATTTTGATTGATATCGGTATAGTTACTGCACGAAAAAATGAACAGTGAAGCTATAACTGGTAAAATTAATTGTATTTTTTTCATGTCTTTTTTATATTAGAAAGTTAAATTAACACTAAACCCATAAGATTTTGTAGTAGGATATTGTCCAACGTTTTGATAACCTTGAACAGTTCCAGCACCACTACCAGGATAACCTTTAGGACTTGAAGCAACATAGGTAGCTTCAGGATCAGAATAATATCTATTATCTTTAGCTAACAAGATAAAAGGATTTCTCGCATTAATACCAAATCTAAATGACGATAATCCCATTTTTTTAACCACTTTAACAGGCAAACCATAGCTTAATGCTAATTCTCTAACTTTTAAAGCAGTACCATCAATAATATAAGCTTCAGCTGTTGAACGATGATTTACACCCGAAAAATAACTCGTTGCACCAGCATATCCACCGTTACTTCCAACAGCTGTTGTATTTTGAGTATACACTGGGTTAGCCGCAGTACCTGTATTTTGAACAGATCCAGGAACTAAATATCCTTGATTTCTATCATAATCAGCAGTATCCATATCAGTCCCTGAAAAAGTCATTATGTTTTTAGTAGCTGACCAGAATTTATTTCCTGTTCTAAAATCCAATACGGTTGTCAATCTAACACCTTTATATTCTAAATTATTTGTAAAACCTAAAATATAATCAGGTGTAGCTTTCCCTAAATCTTGTAAATTAGTAGTAGTTAATGGAACACCTTTAGAATCAACTATAATATTTCCGCTAGGATCTCTTTGGTAAGCTGTACCCCTAATCATTGGAAATTGCTCTCCAACAACAGCATAAATACCAACATTATAAGTAGTATCACTTAATATAGGCACTGTATTTACTCCATTGGCTAATGATGTAACAATTGTTTTATAGCTTGTAAAACTTGCTCTCAAATCCCAACGGAAATCATTAGTTTTAATTGGAATTAATCCTAAATCAATCTCGATACCTCTATTCCTTAAACTTCCAACATTAGTAAGTAATGAATTATTACCAGCTGCACTAGAAGTTCCTGAATTGGTAATTAATTGTTTTGTATCAGATTGATAAATGGATGTATCAAAAGTAATACGATTTACTCCTGCATGATTTAGGAAACCTAAATTAACACCTACTTCTTTGGTATATACATATTCAGGAGTTACACTTGGATTTGTTTGATTCTGATTGAAAACATAAGAATTTATATTATTCATAGGATATCCAACTCCTAATACCCCTGCACTCCCATAAGTTTGATAAATCCCAACTGTTGATGAGTTACCAGTTACAGTATAATTAGCAAATACCTTTGCATAATTAAGCGTTTTTTTATCTTTCATCCCTTCAATACCTTTACTTAAAATATAAGACAACCCAGCACTCGGATAAAATTGAGAACTTGTTACAACTGAAGTTTTTTCATGTCTTGCAGTTAGATTTAAAAATAAGTAATCTTTATAGGCAAAATCAGCATTAATAAACTCAGCCGCAACACGAGTTCTGAATTGTTTGTTGAATAATTTTGAACCACTTACGAATTCAGTTGGTGTATAACTATCTGGATTACTAGAATCATTAATAATACTTCCTATTTGTAATAAATTGTTTACATTATAAATACCTGGTTTGTATAATTGTAAACCTCCATTTGTTACGTAAGTTGTAAATCTATCTTGGGTATTTTGACCAATATTTACTTTCATATTTATATTCTTAGTCAAGTCAAAATCTAAATTCACTAATAAATCACCATAATAATTTCTAAAATGCGAATTTTGAACATAATATTGAGAAGTAATTAAAGGCAACCCTTGTTCATCTTGAAAAGTAAAAGAAGAATGACCATTAAAAGTGTAAGGCGCTTGTAAGTTATATGTAAAATCATACACTTGACCATCATTGTGGTATTCGTGAATATTATTAGTAAACTGCATATTACCTGTATACTTAACATTGATATGTTTATTTATTTCATATCCTAAAGCAGCAGTACCATTAAACATATCGTTTGAATCATCATAACGAACATTTTTTTGTATCCAATATGGAGATCTTGACCACAAAGTCCAGTGTTGGTAATTATTTGGATCCGAGAACTGTTCTAAAGGAATATTAGTAGGCGTTTGAAGTAAGTTATCCAATAAGTCTGCAGATGTTCGAGAAGTTTTTTGTGAAATATAATTTGCACTTCCATCAATTGACCATCTCATCATTTTTTTACCTGCCTTGAACAAAAATGAATTTCTAGTCAAATCATCCCCTTTAACAACAAAATCATTCGTCAATCTATTAATCGACAATAAAGAGTAACCATTTTCATCTCCC
>CANCJZ010000316.1 GCA_947378465.1 Flavobacteriaceae bacterium | reverse complement strand
GTGTTACCGTTGTAAGTACCGTCCCAACCTTCGCTTTGCGGGCTGATTTGTTTGATTAATTTTCCAAACCTGTCAAATATATAAATTTTTGCGTTAGGTTGATTATAAAGACCAACAATATTCCAACTATCGTGAATTCCATCGCCGTTAGGGGTAAAATAATGTGGATAATTAATGGTTTCTACTTTTTCGATAACAAGAGGGTCACAACTGTTTTGCGTACCTCCTTTAACATCCCATACGGTGATGGTATGTTCTCCCAGACTTACATTATCAAACACAGGACTGGTTTGCATAGGCCCGTTATCTAAACTGTATTGATAATCTGGAGCACCCCAACCGTCAATCGTTACGGTGATGGTTTGATTGTCTTGGAAAGCATTACTTACAGTATAGCCTCCCGAGGTTCCTGTAGCCACCGCTTGCCCAGATTGAATTACAGGGAAAGGCGTGCAAGTAGGGTTGGAACAACCATTTACAGGACTTACGGAAGTACTGGTCATCGTTACGGTATAGTTACGAGTCGCACCCAGCGGATCGGCAGTTTGCACCAAATACGTAGATGATGTTGCCCCAGGAATAGCCACTCCATTCAAATACCATTGGTAGTTGTAAGTAGGAACTGGATAAGTTGCAGGGTTGTTATCAAAGTCAGGATAAACCGTTGTGTTTTGTACTTGTAATAATAAATTACGTACCACTTGATCTTGCGTATGATTGGCACTATTGAAAGTTGCACAAATCACGTGATTGTCATAATCAGTGAAGATAACCGGTTGTGGAAGTGGTTCCACAATCACCTCAAACGAATCCAAGATAAAGCAATGCGTCACATCATTTTCAATACGTACCCAATACATATTACTGTGTACTTGGTAAGTCGCCAAGTTGGTAATTGCATTAGCCACTGTACCAGCAAGCGCATCGGCATAGTTTTCATAGAAGGTTACGGTAAATCCTGTTTGTTGTGTAGGACCTAATAAATCACTCACATAACCCGCTAATCCAGTCAGAGGGCTCGTAGGATTTTGAGTATACATAAACATTCCGTCGTTCACCCCATCCGTATCACAAGTTGGGAAATCATTCATTACAGTAGCAAAAACGGGTTTAGGATTCACTACAATAGTGAATTGTCCCACGGCACTAGTACAAGTTGTAGTGGTATTGGTAACCACCACATAGATGGTTTGCGTGAATGGCGAAGCCGTATTGACATAATGCACAGGATCAATAATCAAAGTCGCTGGCGTAGGAGGATTACTAGTATAGAACGCTACAGAATAGGTAGAAGTTGGCGTAGTGCTATTTCCTACTAATAAAGCAGTAGTAACCGAAGTCAAATCAAAAGTAGCAATACCATTGTTGGTTGCCAAATCTTGACATACTTGAAGATTCGGAATCGTTGCCACCACTGGTAATGGATTGACAATAAATCCTTGTTTTACCTCCACATAACAGTTGTATCCGTCCGAATCTACAAAGATGTTGCTCGTTACCGCAATATACACATACTGTACTAAATTGATGGTTGTTCCTGCAATCGTAGGATCCCCCACTGTAGCCGCAGCAGGCGTCATGATTTCATTGGTATGATGCGCCATATCATTCTCAGTAGGATAGTAATGTAAGGTTACATTAGGATCATTGTTCATAATATAGTTGGCATTGGTAGTCAAGTTAAAGACTGCTACTCCAGAACCCGCCACAGTTTCACATTCCGCAGCAAGAGTCGCAGGGTTAGTGTTTGGTTTTGGCACTGGAAGCACACGAATCGTTAAAGTGGTATATCCTTTACAACCAGTAGCATTGTTGATGACCTCTACTAACAAGGTTTCTACTGCATCCGGCACGTTGATATACGTTGCAGGATTAGAAATAAGCGTTGCAGGAGGAAGTACCACACCATTAGTTGGCATTGGTAAAACAAAATGGTTGTAATAATTTACCGTATATCCCGTACTACCCACCACTCCTGTAAGAATATCATTCTCTACAGTCAAGTCAAAAGTAGTATGCAAATCATTTGGAGCCGTATCATTATCACATACTTTAAGTGGTGCAGGAGCCGTTACTGATAACGGAGCATTCACACTCAAAGTAAACGAACCTACCGCAAAACAATGCGTTATGTTGTTCTCTACTCTCACCCAAATCACTTGGCCATTACAAGTATAATACGAACTGGCATTGACAATAGGATTTTGAGCCAAAGGACTGTGGGAAGCATCGGCTTGAGTCAAGTAATAACTTACGGTATAAGTAGCCCCTGGCCCTTGTGCAGCAAGGATTACTGCATTTTGAGCCGTTAGGTCAAAAGTATAACAACCGTTTTGATTGCTGTTGTCGTAATCACACATCGCCATTGGAGGTAGTGTAGGCATTACAGGACTTGGATCGACATTCAGCTCGATTTGCATAATGCTGTAGCAACCCGTAATTGGGTCTTGAGCACGAACATAAATAAACTGTACAAAGGAGTTATTGATGTTGGTATACAAACAAGGCAATTGATCTACAACAAAACCATTGATGGCATCTTGTTGTGTTTCGTAGAACGTTAGAAGATACGAATGGGTAGGATCTACCACAGGAGTCACGGTGCTGCACAAATCAAATTGTGTAATACCATCCTGATCCGTATCACAAGCTACAAAAGGAGCCGTTGGAGCAATCATCACTGGAAGTGGTTGTACTCTAATATCGATAGTAGAAATTACATAACAAGCCGTTGGACTGGTCGATGTAAGACGAATTCCTAATGTTTGAACAAAGGCAGTGGTATTTACATAAGCCGCAGGATTTGCAATAGCACTAGTTCCTGCTTGGGCATCAGCCAAACTTGGATAGAAGGTTACCCCAACTCCCATTTGTCCTAAAAGAATATTTTGTACTTGCGATTGAAGATTGAAGGCTTCAAAACCAATTCCATAAGCAGGAGTCTCACAAATAGAATACGCAGGGTAACCCGGTTGTGTTGCTGTAGGAAGTGGATCCACATACAATTCTACCACAGTAGTATTACGACAACCGGTAAGATTGGTAATTACGGCAGCATAAATTGTTTGATGGTTCGCAACGGTATTGGCATAAGTCGCAATTGCTGAAATTGGGTTGGTGCCCGCTTGCGCATCGGCAAGAGTCGTATAATAGGCTACGGTATTCAAAGCAGGACTTAAAGCACCTAAGATTTGAGTATTCAAAGTCGTTAGGTTAAATACTGCAATACCATCGGCATTGTCATCACAAATATGGTACGGTGCAGGTGTGGTCGCCACCGGTGTTGGATCCACCACTAAATGTAATGGGAATACCGCCGAACAAACCGCTCCTGTAGTATTCACCTGAACATATACTGTTTGATTCCACAAATCGATATTGTTGTAAGGCGAAGACAATGGGTTGTTACCTGTAGCGGCATCAGTTGGTGTTTCATAAACAGAGAATCCCGAATACGTTGGATACATCGTCGCTAAATTAGCTTGGAAAGTAGTCAAGTCAAAAACACCCACTCCATCATTGTTTGGATCACAATAATGCAAATCAGATAAAGCGGTAATTGCAGGAAGTGGTTGTACTCTGATATCGATAGTCGATACGGCATAACATCCTGTTGAAGTGATTGAGCTTACACGAATTCCTAATGTTTGCACAAAGGCAGTTGCATTAACATAAGCCGAAGGGTTTACAATGGCATTGGTTCCCGCTTGCGCATCAGCTAAGCTCGGATAGAAAATCACCGTTACTCCTGTTTGTGTTCCTACAATAGAAGGAATTTGAGCAGTCAAGTTAAAAGTTTCAAAACCTACTCCATTGGCAGGAGTCTCACAAAGTGAGTACGCAGGATAAGCTGGTTGGGTGGCTGTAGGAATTGGATCTACATACAATTCCACCACAGCAGTATTGCGACAACCTGTAAGATTGGTAATCACGGCCGCATAAATCGTTTGGTGATTCACAACAGTATTGGCAAAAGTAGCGGCAGCAGCAATAGGGTTGGTACCCGCTTGCGCATCGGCTAAAGTGGTATAATACGCTACAGTGTTCAAAGCAGGGTTTAAAGCCCCTAAGATTTGAGCATTTAAAGTCGTTAAGTTAAACACAGAAATACCATCGGTATTGTCATCACATACGTGGTATGGAGTAGGCGTTGTAGCCACCGGAGTTGGATCCACTACTAAATTTACCGTAAACACATCATAACAAGGAAGCCCAATAGTCTCTACACGGATGTAAATGGTTTGGTTCCACAGGTTGATGTTGTTGTAGCTAAGTGCTAACGGATTGGACATGGTTTGTGCATCCGTTGGAGTTTCATAGAAACTAAAATTGGTATACGCAGGGTATTGCGCCATTAAAGTTGTTTGTAAAGTAGCCAAATCAAAAGTACCTACCCCATCATTATCCGCATCACAATAATGTAATGGAGCAATAGGAGTAATTACAGGAAGAGGTTGCACTCGAATATCAATGGTCGATACCGCAAAACATCCTGTTGAAGTGGTAGAGCTTACACGAATACCTAAAGTTTGAACAAAGGCAATAGCGTTAACATAAGCAGAAGGATTTACAATGGCGTTGGTTCCCGCTTGCGCATCGGCTAAGCTTGGGTAGAAAATCACCGTTACTCCTGTTTGTGTTCCTATAATAGAAGGAATTTGAGCAGTCAAGTTAAAAGTTTCAAAACCTACTCCATTGGCTGAAGTCTCACAAAGAGAGTACGCAGGATAAGCCGGTTGAGTAGCCGTAGGAATTGGATCTACATATAAATCTACCGCTACTGTATTGCGACAACCTGTAAGATTGGTAATCACCGCGGCATAAATCGTTTGGTGATTCGCAACCGTATTGCTATACGTATTGGTGCCTCCGATAGGATTAGTACCTGCTTGCGCATCGGCTAATGTAGGATAATAAGTCACTGTGTTCAAAGCAGGGTTTAAAGTCCCCAAGATTTGAGCATCTAAAGTCGTTAAGTTAAATACTGAAATACCATCGGTATTGTCATCACATACGTGGTAGGGAGTAGGGGTTGTAGCCACCGGTGTTGGATCCACTACTAAATTTACCGTAAACACATCATAACAAGGAAGCCCAATAGTCTCTACACGGATGTAAATGGTTTGGTTCCACAAGTCAATATTGTTATAAGTAAGCGGTAATGGATTGGCTAAGGTTTGTGCGTTTGTTGGAGTTTCATAGAAACTAAAGTTAGTATAACCTGGATATTGAGCCATCAACGAAGCTTGTAAAGTCGCCAAGTCAAAAGTACCTACCCCATCATTATCTGCATCACAATAATGTAATGGAGTAATAGAGGCCAATACTGGAAGTGGTTGTACTCGAATATCGATAGTAGAAATTACATAACATCCTGTAGTAGCATTAGTCACACGAATTCCTAAAGTTTGTACAATAGCAATGGTATTGACATATGTTGAAGGATTGATAATTGCGTTAGTTCCTGCTTGAGCATCGGCTAAACTTGGATAGAACGTTACGTTCATTCCCGTTTGTCCTAACAGAATCGCTGGAATTTGTGATTGTAAATCAAAAGCTTCGTAACCTGTTCCATTAGCCGGTGTTTCGCAAAGCGAGTACGCTGGATATCCTGGTTGGGTGGCTGTTGGTAGCGGATCTACATACAAATCAACCACCACCACATCTTGACATTGGGTTGCCGTAGTGATCACGGCTGCATAAATCGTTTGGTGGTTCGCAGTAGTGTTGCTAAAAGCAGTTGCTCCACCGATAGGGTTTGTTGCCCCTTGCGCATCAGCCAAAGTAGTATAATACGCCACCGTATTCAAAGCAGGGTTGATAGTCCCTAGAATTTGTGGGTTTAAAGTGGTTAAGTTGAATACTGCAATACCATCGGTATTGTCATCACATACATGGTAAGGAGCAGGGGTAGTAGCCACAGGGGTTGGATCCACCACAAGGGATACTGGGAATACATCCACACAGTTCAATGCTGTTTGCACACGAATATAAATCGTTTGATTCCACAAATTGATATTGTTATAGCTAAGCGGTAAGGAAGGTGTAGTGTTGTTCATGGCATCGGTGGCCGTTTCAAAGAAACTAAATCCAGTGTATCCAGGATATTGCGCTATCAACGAAGTTTGTAAAGTCGCCAAGTCAAAAGTACCCACTCCATCATTATCGGCATCACAGAAATGCAATGGTGTAATTGGTGCTAATACCGGTAGTGGTTCCACGCGAATATCGATAGTAGAAATCACATAACAACCTGTAATGGCATTAGTCACTCGAACTCCTAAGGTTTGCACAATAGCAATGGTATTGACATAACTAGCAGAAGTAATTACATTAGTACCGGCTTGAGCATCGGTCAAACTAGGATAGAACGTTACATTCATTCCTGTTTGTCCTAAAAGGATGTTTGGAATTTGTCCTTGTAAGTCAAACGATTCAAAGCCTACTCCATAAGCAGTAGTCTCACAAAGAGACACTGCAGGATACCCTGGTTGTGTAGCCATTGGAAGCGGATCAACTACAAGTATTACTGGAACGATATCCGTACATCCTGTAGCAGTAGTAGTCACTACCGCATAAATAGTTTGTGTGGTAATAACTGTGTTATGGAACGCAGTACTTCCTACAATCGCTCCTGTGGCTGTTTGCGCATCAGCAAGAGTAAGGTAGTAAGCCACCGTATTCAAAGCAGGATCAATAGTTCCTAATATTGTAGGATTTAAAGTAGTCAAATCAAAAGTTCCAATACCGTCTGTATCATCATCACATACGTGGTACGGTTGTGGCGTAGTGGCCACTGGTGTTGGATCGACAATCAAGTTCAAAGGTACTGCCGTATAACATGGCAATCCTGAAGAAAGCACACGAATGTAAATCGTTTGTGTCCAGTTGTCAATATTAGTATATGAAAGCGGCACGGGTTGCGCTCCTGTAGCAGCATCCGTTGGTGTTTCGTGGAAAGTAAAAGTATAGGTTGGATAAGCCGCCAATAAAGAAGCTTGTAATGTTGCCAAATCAAAAACGCCCACTCCATCATTATC
>CANCJZ010000315.1 GCA_947378465.1 Flavobacteriaceae bacterium | reverse complement strand
TAAACTCAAAGCAACTACTTCTATATCTGTCATTTTTACTTTTCTTCCTACTCCTGATTTGTACACTAAATCACAATTTAAAGAACTTATAACTTCTAAAACTCTAAAATAATTTTTAACTATATTTGTCATAGATATTGGTTTGTTTGACGACATCAAGATACTGAATTTTAGTATCTTGGCCAATATCTAATCAATTTATTTTACTTTAAATAATTACACCCAACGGGTAATGGGAAATAATTAGTTTGCTCATTTTAATAAAATAATAAAGCCGTCTTAGTGATAAGACGGCTTATTATTTATATCAAATAGTAATTATTGAACTACTACTTTTTTGACTACTTTACGATCTCCATCTTTTACAATCACTAAATATACTCCCGCTTGCACATTAGACAATTGAATATTTTGAGAAAACATTCCTGTATTTGCAAAGGTATTTTCAAAAACACTTCTTCCTCTCATATCGTATACCGCAATAGTAATATCATTTGTAGAAGCCGAGTCAAATTGAACTGTAAAGTTACCCGTATTAGGATTGGGATATAAACTAAAGTTGTCCAAACCAAAACTAGAATTACTCAAACTAGGACTAATTGCAAATTGTTGAGAGTTTACCGCCAAGAAAACATTAGCAGAAGCTTTAATCATCAATCGACAAGTCGTTGAAGTAATGTTATTAGGAACTGTAACTGAATACGTCCCATTATTAGGAACTGCAGAAGCTAAAACAACTGGAAACGTAAAACCTCCATCTGTAGATAATAAAATATCCACATTAGCTCCACCGGTAAGTGTAGATGAACTAGCAACACTCCATGTAATTGCTTGTGTAGAATTACCATTCCAAGTAATACCTGTTGTATTTTGAGAAGTAACTGTAAAAGGACCTGCAGTAGTTACTACAGTAATTTTAGCCGCATCTGTTTTGGTTTGACCACCACCAGGGTGATTATCTCTAACTAAGAAAGTAAAATTAAGATTACGCGCCACATTAGACACTGACTCCCATTCAGTACTCGTATTTGAAGCCGTAATAGCTAAAGTACCAGCAAGAATTTTACTCAATTGAGGGAAATAACGAACTGGAGTAGTTACTGGATTAAAAGATCTAAAATTTGGTCCGTCAGTTTTTGTTGCAAAAGTTTTACTATTTGTAAGTATTGTGTTTGCATTATACGTAACTGTACTCGTGTCACTTTCTTCCCAACCATAAGTCAATACGTCAGAAGCATCTGCATCAGTAGCAACACCTGTTAACATAAAAGCAGTTCCTTTTGGAATAGTATAATCAGCTCCTGCATTAGCTGTTGGAATATTATCAGTCATTGTTACTGAAACTGGACAAGTAACTCCAGCCAAAGTGGTTTGAATTTGACTGATATTGATGTACGAATAAATAGGAATAGAGTGTGCATCGATATCGGTTACAACCGTTCCGTTATTAGTAATACCTGCATATCCCATAATTGTGATGCCACTTCCGGGCTCATTTTGATAGGTTGCACATTTAGTTCCTGCGGTATTTCCTTCACCACTAAACGTAAACGTATGAGTAGCTCCTAATTGGTGACCCATTTCGTGAACCACATAGTCAATATCGTAATTATCCCCTTGAGGAATACCATCATAAGGAGAAGTAAATCCACTTCCTTTATAATTTTGTGGGCTACCATCGGTATCCACAGTCGCATCGTTACTACAAATACAACCGATACATCCTGCATTACCTCCTCCTCCTGACTGACCAAATAAATGACCAATATCAAAAGCAGAATCACCTAACGTAGTATGCAAAGTATTCATCAATTGTGCATTCCAAGTTGAAATATAATTATTCGATGCACTATTCCCTGTCCCAATCAAAGCATCATCATAAGGATCCGTTGTAGGATCATAATAAATCACACTTGTAGTTCCTGAAATGATATTTAAGTGTACTGCTAAATCATTCTCCATTACTCCATTCACACGAGTCATGGTAGCATTCATTCCTGCTAATACAAGCGCAACTTGAGCACTAGTTGTAGCTCCAAAATAGTTTGAATATTCCGCAGTACATGACAATGCTAATTTCATTGTTTTGAAAGATTGAGCACTAGAACGATTTGCAAGAGTATTGTCTTGTGACAATACATCGGCTAACTCAACATCTTTAGTTCCACATTTGAAAGGTAATTTACCTCTATTACGATTGTTTGCTCCGAATAAGACATAAGTTGAAGCTTGTTTGTCGAAAGCTTCAATAAATTCAGAAGAACCGTTTGCTCTTAATACCATAGTTTGTACTCCAAGTGGAGAAACACTAAAGTTTAAACGAGCGGAAGGATCCACAATACCTTGTCCAACATAAGAACGAATTTCAGGAAATTGTGCTTGTAAATCAGGTTCAAAGTTTGAATCTTCCCAAACTCTATACGTTTCAATTTCTCCATTCAAATTAGGAATGGAAACAATAGTTCCAGCAGTTGCTGTAAATTTAGCAGGCGTATTCGCCAAAGATTGTTTAAAAGCATTGACATCAGCAGTAAAATACAGCTCCCCTTCTGTATTCAAATTAGGACGTACTCGAACCACTTTAGAAGTTGGTTGCGCACCTAAACTATGCCAAACTGCTTTTTTCTGTGCTACCAATTGTCCAAAAGACAAAGCGATAGCAAATAAAAGTACCGTTTTTTTCATAATTATTCTATTTTAATCTTCAAATTTAATCAATTACGTTCCAATATAAATTCAAAAAGCACCCAAAAATGGGTGCTTTAAGTTATTTTTAAGCTGATGTTAAGGATTGCAATAATTATTCTACCACAATCTTTTTCACAACTTTACGATCACCATCTTTCACGGTAACAAGGTAAATTCCAGCTTGAACATTATCCAATTGTAGATTTTGTGTAAACATTCCTGTATTCGTATAGGTTCTTTCAAAAACATTTCTACCTCTAATATCATGAACAACAATATCAATATCATTAGTCGTAGTAGAATCAAATTTCACAGTAAAGTTACCTGAATTAGGATTTGGAAATAAAGAAAAGTTATCTAAACCTCCAAACTCTTCAGTACCTAAAGCTGTAATTGCAAAGTTCTTAGCATTTACTGCTAAAAAGATGTTTCCAACCGATTTTACCATAAAACGACAAGTCGATGAAATAGGAGCGTTAGCTGGAATTGTAACTGTATAGGAACCATTATTTGGGACACCAGAAGCAATAGTAGTCCAAGTTGTTGGATTAGGTGAAGTAGGTGTTGTGGCATTAAATGTTTCTAAAGCTGTTGAAGCATTTGTTGACAATAAAATATCTACCGTTGGTGAATTAAAAGGCGCTGAAGCAGTACTTCCAGGAACCCAAGTAACGGTTTGAGTTGACCCTTGAGCATAGGAGATTCCTGTTGTAGACTGTGAAGAAACAGAGAAAGCACCACCTGTTGTACTTACAGTTACAACCATGGCGTCTTCTGCAGTTTGACCTCCTCCTGCGTGATTATCACGAGCTGTAAAAGTAAAGTTTAATGTACGTGCAACAGAAGAAACAGACTCCCAATTGGAAATACCTGCTGTGGTAACAGCCAATACTCCATTTAATATTTTACCCATTTGAGGGCAATATCTAAAGTTGTTCGTACTAGGTTTGAACGTTCTGAAATTAGGGCCAACTGTTTTGGTTTGCAACACTTCACTACTTGCATTAGCAGTAGCACTAGTACCTACATCGTTTTGTTCCCATAAATAAGTTAACACATCCCCTGCATCAGCATCTGAACCAGTACCTGACAACATAAAAGCAGTACCCACTGGAATGGTATAATCAGCCCCAGCGTTAACCGTAGGAGTAGCATTCACTCCAGTCAATGAAGTCGCTGTTGGACAAGTTTTAGTATTCAAATTCGTTTGAATTTGATAGATTCCTTTATAAGAAAAGATCGGATCAGAGTGCGTTTGAACGTCATAAGAAGTAATACCAGCATATCCCATAATAGTGGAACCAGAACCTGGCTCAGTTTGAGCAATAGTCCCCTCATACCCATAAGTAAAAGAGTGATTTCCTCCTAATTGGTGTCCCATTTCGTGTGCTACATAGTCGATATCAAAACTATCGCCTTGAGGCAAACCAGTTCCTGGAGAGGTAATCCCTGAACCTTTGTAACTATTAGTAGCTCCTCCACCTGTTGAAAGTGTATTATTACAAACACAACCGATACATCCTGCATTTCCTCCACCTCCTGTAGCTCCAAATAAGTGACCGATATCAAAAGCTGCATCACCTAAAGTAGTGTGCAAGTTATTCATCAATTCTGTATTCCAATTGGTCATACTAGCCGCAGGAGAATAAGGATCCGTATTTGGATCATAATAAATGATATTCGTATTGTTGATCATATTCAAGTGAACCGCAATATCTTTTTCATAAACCCCATTCACACGAGTCATGGTAGCATTCATAGCCGCAATTACTGGAGTTGGATCTAAGGTTGTTGTCGTTGCACCGAAAGCATTAGAATATTCTGCGGTACAAGACAATGCTAATCGCATCGTTTTGAATAATGCATTACTGCTTTTGTTTGTTCCATTTGCCAATAATGCATCTAAATCAAGTGGAGAATCTGTAGTAGAACAATTGAATTGTTTTTTAGCTCTGTTTCTTGAATCAAATACAATATAAGCAGTAGCTTCTTTATCATAAGCCTCGATAAACTCAGTATTGCTATTGGTTCTAAAAAGTATTGTTTGAATTCCATAAGGAGACACACTGAAATTGACAGTAGCTCCGGGATCAGTAATACCTTTTCCAACATAAGCTCTAATTTGAGGAAATAAGGCTTGGAAGTCTGGTGTCATATTCGAATTTTCCCAAACTCTAAACTTCTCAATATCGCCATTCACGTTAGGAAATTCGACAACAACTCCAGCTTGTCTAGAGAATTTATCTTTAGCATTCGCTAAAGCATGTTTGAAGGTGGTTGCATCTAAAGAGAAATATTTTTCTCCTTCTTCATTCATATCTGTTCTGACACGAGCTAATTTCGAAGTTTGCGATCGGCTTACTTCATGCCAAACAGCGGTCTTTTGAGCGATAGCGCTCCCAAAAGACAGCACAATAAGCAATAATAGTACTGGTTTTTTCATAATAAGTTAATTTTTAATTCAAAAATATAAATTATTATGAATCAGCAAAAAAAAAGCACCCTATTTAGGGTGCTTTTAAGCTATTTTTAAGACAGACTAAGCATTAAAGCTTATTCCACCACAATTTTCTTAACTACTTTACGATCACCATCTTTCACAGTAACTAAGTAGATACCTGCTTGAACGTTATCTAACTGTAAGTTTTGTGTGAAAACACCAGTGTTCGAATAAATATTTTCAAAAACATTTCTTCCTCTGATGTCGTGAACAGTAATCGCGATATCATTTGTTGAAGAAGAATCGAATTTTACTGTAAAGTTACCTCTATTAGGATTTGGATACAAAGAGAAGTTAGCTAAACCACCACCAAACTCTTCAGTTCCTAAAGCTGTAATTGCAAAGTTTTTCGCATTTACTGCTAAGAAGATATTTCCAACTGCTTTCACCATAAAACGACAAGTCGATGAAACAGGAGCAGTTGCAGGAATAGTTACATCATACGAACCATTATTAGGCACCCCTGAAGCAATAGTAGTCCAAGTAGTAGGGTTCGGAGAAGTAGGAGTTGTAGCATTGAACGTTTCTAAAGCAGTAGATGCATTAGTAGTCATCAAGATATCTACAGTAGGTGAATTAAATGGCGTTGAAGCAGTACTTCCAGGAACCCAAGTTACTGTTTGAGTAGAACCTTGAGCATAAGAAATACCAGTAGTTGACTGAGAAGAAACAGAGAATGCCCCACCAGTAGTATTAACCGCAACTACCATTGCATCTTCAGCTGTTTGACCACCACCTGCTTGATTATCACGAGCGATAAAAGTAAAGTTCAAGTTACGAGCAACTGTAGAAACAGTTTCCCAGTTAGAGTTAGCTGAAGTAGTAATTGAAATAGTACCTGCAAGGATTTTACCCATTTGAGGGCAATATCTGAAGATGTTAGTACTTGGTTTGAAAGTTCTAAAGTTAGGACCCACAGTTTTAGTAGCTAAAACACGACTAGTAGCATTAACAGTAGCACTTGTTCCAACATCATTTTGCTCCCATAAATACGTTAATACATCACCAGCGTCTGCATCAGAAGCAGTACCTGTTAACATAAATGCTGTTCCAATTGGAATAGTATAATCCGCACCTGCATTAACAACTGGCGTATTGTTAGCCATAGTCGTAGAAACAGGACAGGTTTTAGTATTCAAATTCGTTTGAATTTGATTGATATTTTTATATGAGAAAATAGGATCAGAATGCAATTGTACGTCATAAGAAGTAATACCAGCATATCCCATAATAGTAGAACCTGATCCTGGCTCAGTTTGAGCTACAGTTCCTTCGTAACCATAAGTAAAAGAGTGATTCCCTCCTAATTGGTGACCCATTTCGTGAGCTACATAGTCGATATCAAAGCTATCTCCTTGTGGTAAACCTGAACCTGGAGAAGTGATTCCACTTCCTTTTTGTCCGTTTACACAAACACAACCAATACAACCTGCATTACCACC
>CANCJZ010000314.1 GCA_947378465.1 Flavobacteriaceae bacterium | reverse complement strand
TGAAGATACCAACAAGGCCTTGTTCCACGGACATACCTTTACGGCGAATCCCACGGGTTGTGCTGCGGCTTTAGCGAGTATCGATTTGCTACAATCTGTGGCTATGCAAGATAATATAGCGCGTATTCATCAAAGTCATTTGGCATTTGAAGAAAAAATAAAACAACATCCTCGTGTTACTACTACTAGGGTTCTAGGTGTAGTTTTTGCCTTAGAAATTGCTACCGACAGTCAGGAAAGTTATTATGGAACGTTGCGCAACAAGCTCTATGATTTTTTTATTGAAAATGGAATCATCCTTCGTCCTGTAGGGAATATAGTCTATATATTACCACCATATATTATGACCGATGAGCAGTTGCAAAAAGTATATACTACTATTGAAAAGGTACTTGAGATTGTATAAAAGCCAAAGATAATCATCAAAGTTCTCAAAAACTTTGCGAACTTTGCTCCCAAATAAAATCCATTGAAAACCAAGATTGCCATTACTTCCTTTGCCTCACTATCGCCTTTGGGAACGACTCCTGAAGAAGTGTGGCAAAACTATACTTCTAAGGACACCCTGATTGCTTCCAAAGAGTTTAATGGTCAATCCCAGTGGGTTGCCAGTATTCCATCAGCATTAAAACAAGCGGTTTTAGACTTAAAGAAAACCGACAACAAATATAAATCCTTAGACAATTCGGTGTTATATGCCCTTTGGGTTTCGCGTCAAGCGGTACAAAAAGCAGGCTGGAAGGCAGGGGATGATTTTGGAATCAACATTGGTTCCTCACGCGGGGCTACGGAATTGTTTGAAAAATACCATCAGGAGTTTTTGGAAACGGGAACTACTGCTACTTTGAGTTCGCCTACGACTACCTTAGGGAATATCTCTTCTTGGATTGCGCACGACTTGAAGTCGGCTGGTCCTGAAATCTCTCATTCTATTACTTGTTCCACTGCTTTGCATGCTATATTGAATGCGGTAGCTTGGTTGCAAGCAGGAATGGCCACAAAGTTTTTAGTAGGAGGGAGTGAAGCGCCATTGACGGCTTTTACTATAGCTCAAATGCATGCTTTGAAGATTTATGCTAAAGAGCCTCAGGAATATCCTTGTAGGGCTTTTGATTTTAATAAAAAACACAACACTATGGTGCTGGGTGAAGGGGCTGCAGTAGCTTGTTTGGAACTGGGTACTCCTGCTAATGCGCTTGCCTATATTGAAGGAATCGGTTATGCTACGGATGATCTGCAACACAACATCTCCATCTCTGATGAGGCCGAATGTTTTCAGAAGTCTATGAGGATGGCACTACAAGATATCGATCCTTCTGACATTGATGCAATTGTAATGCACGCTCCGGGAACTTTGAAAGGCGATACTTCTGAATACAAAGCCATTCAAAAAGTCTTTGGGGAACAACTTCCGCTTTTAACCACTAACAAATGGAAGATTGGGCACACCTTTGGGGCTTCAGGAATGTTGAATCTGGAAATGGCCCTCTTAATGATGCAACACAACCAATTCATAAATATTCCCTATATTGCTACTCAAAATAACAAAACAAACATCAAAAAAGTACTGATTAACGCGGTAGGATTTGGAGGAAATGCAGTAAGTATTATAGTGGGGCGTTGATTTTTGTATATTGTATATTGTACGTTGTGGTTTGTAGGTTGTTTTTATTGTGGTGTGTAAAACAATAATTTTAACAATAATAGATGAATAGTATTATTACTTATACAAAAGAAGTTCCGTTGGTTAAAACCCTCTTGGGTTTTGCATTATTAGCCGTTAGCCTTTATGGAATATTGAGAAGCGCTGTAGTAGCTTTGGTATTAATTTCTTTAGGCCTCAATCTGATTGCCACAGATGGCTCCGAAATCAACTTAGACAACAAAACCTATCGCACGATAAAATATCTTTTCGGGATGAAATTCGGAAGTTGGAAACCCATTCCGAAATTCGATTATGTTTCGGTCTTCAAAACGGTCGAATCCCAACGCATCAATGGAGTGGCAGCTACGGCTGTAGTGAGTAGTAATGTTATTGTTTTGAATTTGTTTTACCAAGGCAACAAACACATTACTTTTTTCAGAACTACCGATAAAGATGAAGCCTTTAAAGTGGCGGAACATATCGCACGATGCTTAGAAATCGAGTTGGTAGACGCTACTTTTTAGTTTTTAGGCATTAGGAGGCAAAAGGCATTAGGCAATAGTCGTTGGCTCGAATCAATCCGCAACGTACAATATACAGTATACAGTATACAAACTAACCACAACGTACAGTATACATTTTACAAAAAAATAAAACCACCGATAGAGCATAAATGCCTACCAGTGGTTTCGCCACCTAAAAACTAAACTTTATTTATTTAATAAAAACCTTTTTTGAAACGACAGTGTTGTCGTCTAAGATTACTCTTACTATAATGATTTGTGGAGCCATATTCAAATCAGCCGTATTGAATTCATTGCTGTCGATTTGATTTTTGGCATATATTCTTTTTCCTAAAATATCAAACACTTCCACGGAATTGATGTTGTGATTGATGGCTCTTACCGCTACGTGTTGGTCTTTGCGAATCACATCAACTGTAGTGTCGCCCAAACTTTGTTGGCTAGTGCTTAAAGTACCATTGGTAAAGCGCAATTCAAATCGGGTGTCGAAGGTTCCAATTGCAGAGTTAAAGCTATAACTACCTGCTTTTAAATCTTGATAAGTATTAGTAGTTTTATCTAATAGATATACGTTTTGATTTTGAAACAAACCATCAAAGTCTTCTAAAGCAATTTTGAAATCACCACCAATACTTGTGTTGTATCCTAAAGGAACGATATCATTTTGATCAAATGGCAAAGCTCTTCCTTGAATTGACAATTCATTAGCATCTAAAGTAGAGTATAAAGAAACTACATTTCCAGTAGGGAAGGTTTTACCATCAAACAAGGCATCCATTCCATTAGTTGCATTGGTGATATAACCTACCAAAGCTTCACTATAAGCACCTTGTTCGTTGGTCATATTGATCCAAACTCTATTTTTCTCAATTACTGGAGTGTTACCGTCCATTGGACCATCGACTACAATTGAATTTGTTTTGAAAAATTGATTGCTGTTATTCGCCACACGCATACTGTTGTTAAAAGTTGCATTGTAAGTTCCATTCGCTAAAGCTGGATTTGCAGCAATAAAGAATCCTTGTCCTGCCGCAATTTTTCCATTTGGAGTTACTCCACCTGTGATGGCAGCCGATCCTGTTTTTACACCACCTGTGATATTGTATTTCGCATAATCATCACGAGTATAATTGTAAACTGCAGTTCCAGGAATAGTGTTGCTGATGGCTGTGTTGTGTGTCCACAAATAAATGGTTCCATCCACTACAGCACTGTTGTTAGCATCCAACAAAAAGTTATCGATGTTGATTGCCGATGGATATGGATTCCCGATTAAGTTATACGTATCACCATCAACTTTTGTAATTGGAACTCCAATGACACCATTGTTAGGGACACCAACAAACGTAGCTTGTACTATTTGAGGACTAGCGTAGTTTAAGTTTGAAGGTGCTCTTGAAATATAACCTTTTCCAGGTGTCATTATATCGGTTCCTGATTTGTTAGCCCAATTGTTTATGCTTGGATTGAATTCATAATAATAGGATGGACTTGAAGTGATGTTCAACGCCTGATTTGTCAATGGTGATGACCAATAAGTGTAATCAAATTGTTTGACAGGAGTGGTGTTTCTTTTAAATGTGATATTTCCAACATCACTACTCGTGTCGTCTACCTGAACAATAGTTCCTGTGCTTTCTACCACAATACTCGCTGTAGCGGCTACCGTAATGTCTTTTTGGACAATTAATGAAATTCCTGCTGGAACGGTTACAACTGCGGTTCCGGTCACTTGACACGAACAAGCTGTTAAGTTAGAAGGCAAAGTATAGCTACTTGAAATTATTACAGGAGTCGTACTGCTTGGTGTTCCATTCCATGAACCGTTATAAGTTACTGTTGTTGGAACAATTATTCCAATAGGAGTAGTGTACTGAGTTGAACAGTTACTACTTTGTACTACGGCACGGTAATAACGGGTTGCAGTCAACAAACCGATATTGGCACTCGACAATACAGTCGCGGTTACACTGATATTCGTTACGCCTGATGTAAATGCTGCGTCATTTGCATATTGCCATTTTATTACATTCCCAACATTTCCAGTCAAGGTGATAGGTCCCGCAGGAGTGTTTTTACAAATAGTAGTAACTGAAGCGCTTAAAGTACCTGCAACAGTATCTGCTGTAACGGTAATGGTTTTTTTCGCTACATCGTCATCGTCCTCGCCAGAGTTATTTGAGCCACATGAACCTGAATCTACTATGGTAACCCAATAAGTAGTAGTTGTTGTAGGACTCACGGTTAAGGTCGAAGTTGTAGCGCCACTGATTACATTAGCACCTACTGTTGTTCCAGTTCCCCATTGATAGGTTCCGGTAGTTCCTAAAGTGCCTCCTACTGCAGTCAAAGTACTGCTTCCTGTTCCACAAATAGTCGATGGACTGGCCGTAATAGATGTTGGACGAACTACATCAACACTGGTTTTGGTCAATACCAAATTCACATTGGATAATCCGTTAATCTCTCTGATTCGTATTTCTATTTTAGAATTGGAATCTAAATTATAAGATCCAATATTCAAGTTATAATTTCCTATTCCACTCCAAGTAGCACTGGACCAGATTAAAGTTCCATTCAAATACACCTGCGCTTCATCATCCCAGTTTTGCATCACTAATGAATACGTTCCACAAGGGAATCCTTTTCTTTTTACACTATAGGTAAAATAATCCGCTGGCACTGGACAACCGGACCATCCTGCTGCGCTTGAAGGAGTAGACGTATTTACCCAGCTGTTAGTTCCTGTTTGTGTATCAAAACTCAAACTATTCACACTGTAGTATCCGTCATAGATGGCAGTAGCCAAGGTAATATCGCCATTGGTATAACCGTAAAAATTCCATACGTTATCGCCATAGGTATTTGGATTTCCAACAGGAGGAGTAATCGTAATTACAGTACTTACTCCTGCAGTATAGGATGCACAAGGGGATGCATCAGCAATACGTACCCAATAGGTAGTAGTGGTAGCTGGAGTAACGTTTATTGTAGCGCCTGTTTGCCCTGCGATAACATTGGAACCAATAGTGCTTCCTGTTCCCCATTGGTAGGATGCGCCTGAAGCTAATGAACCGCCCACTGCTGTAAGTGTAGTGCTGTTACCTGCACAAGCAGCCGCTCCTGCACCACTAATGGAAGTCGGTGCGGTTGAAGCAGGGGTTACATTAATATAGGTTGAAGTCCCTGAAGTTTGAGTACTACAAGGCGCTGGGTCAATTCTTCTAACCCAATAAGAACCTGATGTTGTTGGATTCACTACTATTGAAACACCTGTTTGTCCAGCAATGATGTTACTTCCTACCGTACTTCCAGTTCCCCATTGGTATACTGCTCCAGTTCCCATAGTACCACCAGAAGCCGTTAAAGTTAAGTTGGCACCACTACAAGTTGTCGTGTTTCCAGCAATAGAATACGGACCTGCCGAAGCAGTTCCCACGGTGATCACCTGAGTTACTCCCGCGGTAGTAGCATTACAAGGAGCCGTATCTACAATACGTACCCAATAGGTAGTGGTTACCGTTGGGTTCACCCACATAATATAATAAGTTTGTCCAGCAATAATATTTGAACCTACTACGGATCCTGTTCCCCATTGATACGAGCCATTAGTACCCACATTACCGCCCATAGCAGTTAATGGAATACTTGTACCACTACAAATAGCGGTAGTACCACTGATAGAAGTTGGAGCTGTTGGAGGAGTAGCCACAGCGATGCTCAATGCCACGCCTGGGGTTTGGGTATTACAAGGCGCTGGATCCACTCGGCGTACCCAATATACGGTTGAAGTAGTTGGGCTTACCGATAAGGTGGAAGCCGTTTGTCCTGCAATAATATTTGAACCTACTGTCCATCCAGTACCCCATTGGTATGTTCCACCAGTACCGGTAGTTCCACCCACCGCTGTAAGGGTGATTGGTGTGCCGCTGCAAATAGTAGTCGCCGTAGAGGAGATACTTGTTGGATTGGTAGAAGCTGTAGAAACGTTAATCGTTTGAGTAATTCCAGCAGTAGTTGCTGCACAAGGAGCGGCATCCACACGACGAACCCAATAGGTAGTTGTAGTGGTTGGATTGATGTACATTGTTGATGTCGATTGTCCTGCAATGATGTTGGAACCAATAGTACTTCCTGTTCCCCATTGGTAGGTACAACCCGGAACTTCAATACCTCCTGTTGCTGCTAAAGTAGTTCCTCCTGTGCCATAACACAAGGATGAGGTTCCAGTAATTGCCGTTGGATTGGTTGAGTTGTTACAAGCTGTTGACGAATATGAGATTCTTGATACACCCGCTTGTTCGTAATATTCCAATACTAAATTCGTTGCACCATTTAAGTAAATGGTATATGAAGTAGTAGTGTACGCATGATCGTTCCAGTTTGTTAATGGAAATGTAGCACCGCCATCAAAACTCAAACGGTACCCATCATCACCTCCTACAGTAAATGTATAATTCCCTGCAGTAAACGTTTTTTGCATTTTAAAACGAATCGCAAACTGTCCGCTGTAAGTACCACAGATGTTCGTTCCAGTTAATGAATTAGAACCCAAATCCATATTAAACGTTTCCGATTGCGTCATATAACCTCTATAAGTGGTAGTAAAAGCATTCGTAGGAGGATTGCTTGTGTTTAATCCAGTATACACATAGCCAATCCATAATCCTGCCCCATAAGTGGTTTGATCCCCAGGAGCTGTAGGGCATTGTGCTTGTGCATTAAATAAGAATAGGAAACAACAAAAAGTCAACAGACCTTGTATTGTTTTTTTGCTGAAAATAGACAGCGCGCTTGTAATTGTTTTTGGTGTCATGACGACGATATTTTTAGTTTTTTTTGGTGTTTTAAAAACAAATAATTTGTTTTTAAACCAAGCTGATGGTGAGTCAACTTACTCGTCTTTTGGCAAAACAAATGCCACTCAAACTCTTTTTTTGTAAGAAAAAGTATAATTCGATGAACGGAATAATTTCACCGATAAAGAAAACTTTTCTTTAACAGATTCTCTTTTTGGCAATAAATAGGAGCGCTTCTTTTTCCATATTTGGGACAGAAATTCCAAATATTAGTATTAAGTATTAAGTATTAAGTATTAAGTATTAAGAATTAAGTATTAAGAATTAAGTATTAAGAATTAAGACTGGGTGGATATATCGTTGGTTGTACTAGGGATAAATAATATTTTGAAAATACTTAATACTGCTATTTTTATGTAGTCATATATCCTCACTACTTAAACGCATTGTCTTAATACTTAATACTTTTCATATATCCTCACTACTTCAACGCATTGTCTTAATTCTTAATACTTAATGCTTTTCATATAACCCCACTACTTCAACGCATTGTCTTAATACTTAATTCTTAATACTTAATACTTTTCATATAACCCCACTACTTCAACGCATAGTCTTAATACTTAATACTTAATTCTTAATACTTTCTTTATCTTTGACAAAAAAAAATCTCCTTGGAAAACAAGTCCAACATTTCCATCGCTGATGTGATTCAAAAGCTAGAGTACTACTGTTCCTATCAGGAGCGTTGTCACGTAGAGGTGCGCGATAAATTAAAGCAGTTTAATTTGACTTCATTGGAAAAAGACACGGTGATTGTACATCTCATCGATCAGAATTTTTTGAATGAAGAACGCTTTGCGCAAATCTTCACCATCAGTAAATTTCATCAAAAAGGCTGGGGTAAAAAACGCATCAGTAACGAACTCAAAGCCCGCCATATTTCTTCTTATTTAATCAACAATGCTCTGAAGACTATTCCCGAAGAGGAATACGAAATGATGTTTATCGCCTTAGTCGAAAAACAGTGGAACTCTTTAACCGATACCGATCTTTTTAAAAAAAGAAAAAAATGCTGCGATTTCCTCCTTCGCAAAGGTTGGGAAAGTGATAAGGTATACGATCAGGTGATGCGGTTGAATTAGATTTTTAGGTTGTAGGTTTGTAGATGGTTTTAGTTTGTAGGTATTCCGAAGGGAATTTGGAATTCATTTTTTTTAATATAAAATAAAAATTATTAACAAAAGTTCACTTCAGAGGAGAACTTACCTCCTTCAGAAGGGAACTCACCTCCTTCGGAAGAGAACTCACCTCCTTCAGAAGGGAACTTACCTCCTTCAGAAGAGAACTCACCTCCTTCAGAAGAGAACTTACCTCCTTCAGAATGGAACTCACCTCCTTCAGAAGAGAACTTACCTCCTTCAGAAGGGAACACACCTCCTTCAGAAGGGAACTTACCTCCTTCAGAAGAGAACTTACCTCCTTCGGAAGAGAACTCACTTCCTTCAGAAGAGAACTCACCTCCTTCGGAAGAGAACTTTTGCACTTCATATGTCCGTTATTGCCCTTATTTTGTTAGAGATTGCCCTTCAGAAGTCGGATGTTGTCCTTATTAAGTTCGTGATAGCCCTTCGGAAGTCGGAGAGTTCTCTTCCTATGTCGGGTGTTGTCCTTATTAAGTTCGTGATTGCCCTTCGGAAGTCGGAGAGTTCACTTCCGATGTCGGGTGTTGCCCTTATTATGTTCGTGATTGCTCTTCTGAAGTCGGACATCGTCCTTCAGAAGTCGGATGTTGTCCTTATTAAGTTCGTGATAGCCCTTCGGAAGGCGGAGAGTTCTCTTCCGATGTCGGGTGTTGCCCTTATTATGTTCGTGATTGCTCTTCGGAAGTCGGACATCGTCCTTCGGAAGTCGAGTGTTGCCCTTAATTAAGTCCGAGATTGCCCTTCTGAAGTCGGATGTTGTCCTTATTTAGTCGGAGAGTTCTCTTCCGAGGTCGGAGAGTTCTCTTCGGAAGTCCGAGAGTTCTCTTCCGAAGTGCATTTTAATAAAAAATAATAGCATTAATCACTATTGTTTCTTTTTTGACTTTGATTCAGTTGTTTTGCGTGATAATTTTTTCCATAAATCATTCAAAATTCTTAATTCCTAGGTCTCAATTCACTACTAACGCCCACTCTTAATACTTAATACTTGAATCTCAATGCTTCTATTGTTAATAATTTAACAACTTTATTTTTATATTTAGTTTAAATAAGAAGTATTTTTGTACCCCAAATCGTATTGAGTAATTGATAATTAAAACTCATCCTTTTTAGTATGAAAATAAAAATACTGATCGCCGCTCTTTTTATTTCTGTTTTGTCGTGGGGGCAGACAACTATTTTTTCTGAAAATATTGGAACTCCATCTGGAACAACAGCAATAGCAACTTATGTAGCGGGTACAGCTCCTGCAACTTTTCAAAATGTATCAACATTAACTTATGCAGGAACCGCAGATGTTAGAAGTACAACTGTTTCTTCAGGATATACAGGTGCTTCTGGTGGTGGAAACGTTTTTATTACATCTACCGCTAATTTGTATTTTGAAATCTCAGGTATTAACACAACAGCATATTCAAGTTCAAGTTTAGCCTTAACTTTTGGGCAATATAAAAGTACGACAGCAAGTAGTAATGAGCTTGCGGTTGAGGTAAGTAGTGATGGAACAACATATACACCCTTAACTTACACTAGAGCTACAGGTAGTGGAACAGCAAATTGGGCTTTAATTTCTCCAACAGGTACTATTCCTTCAACAGCCAATCTAAGAATTAGGTTTAGACAAACGAGTACAACACCACAATTTAGAATTGATGATATTACTTTAACATCAACTACAGCAATTCCTACGGTAACAGCTTCCACATTTAGTGGCATTGCTGGAACATCAAGTACTTTTAATTTAGTAGCGACCAATTCACCAACATCCTATGCGCAAACAGGAGGGACTTTGCCAGGAGGGCTAACATTAAATACCACTACAGGTGCTATTACTGGGACACCTGCAGCAGGAGGAACATTCACTATTACCGTTACCGCTACAAACGGTTCCGGAACGAGTTCCGCAGTTACCATTACATTTAATATTACGGCACCCATACCTGTCGTAACGGCAGCTTCACCAACAGGTACAGTAAGTACTGCTTTTTCCTATACTGTTTCGGCAACCAATTCGCCAACATCCTATGCTTATACTGGGACTTTAGCTCCAGGCTTGTCCTTTAATACTGCTACGGGAGCCATAACCGGAACACCTACTACGGTAGGTTCGTATCCAATATCAGTCACTGCTACCAATACGTATGGAACAAGTACGGCAGCGACCATTTCAATCACAATTGCATCGCCAGTGCCAGTGGTATCGGGAGCTTCGCTTTCAGGAACTACAGGATCGGCATTTTCCTATACTATTATTGCAACCAATTCGCCTACTTCCTATGCTTTGGCATCGGGAACTTGGCCTACAGGATTGAGTTTGAATACCGCTACTGGGCAAATCTCTGGTACGCCTACTGTGGCTGCAACTACGAGTGTTACCGTTACCGCAACCAATGCTTCGGGAACCAGTACTGCCACTACGCTTACCTTTACCTTTACGCCTCCAGCACCAGTGGTTACGGCGGCTACACTTTCGACAGTGGTAAGTACCGCTTATACTTATAACGTAATTGCTAGCAATACGCCAACTTCCTATACCTTGGCTTCGGGTGCTTTGCCATCAGGACTTTCTTTCAACACCACTACGGGGGTGATTTCGGGAACTCCTACTGTTACGGGTTCGTTTAGTTTTACCATCACGGCTACCAATGCCGGTGGAACGAGTACTGCGGCTTCTTTTACCTTGACGGTTACGGCTGCGGCCTGTGTGGTACAAGGCTTTAGTGCAGGAACTACGCCTCCTACGGGTTGGTCGTTTACGGGAATTTCAGGAACGTATACTTCTTTGGGGAATTATGGTGCGGCTTCGCCTGCCTTGAGTATGGACACCACTAATGATATGATTATTACGGAGGTTTTACCTGCCGGAAATGGTGCGTCACAATTGACTTTTTGGATCAAAGGGCAAGGAATTACCGCGGGTTCGACCTCGACTTTACAAGTCGATGGATTTGACGGTGCTACTTGGAATAATATTGAAATCATCAACAGTGCTACACTTATATCCAGTAACAGCACTGCGATTACCAAAACCTATAATGCGGCTTCAACGCCTGCTTTGCCGGGAAATTTTGTCCGGTTCCGTTTTATTTATCAAAAAGGCTTAGGAAACTTAGCCATTGATGATGTGAACATCTATTGTACTCCAATTGCTGTAGTAACTCCTGCCGTAATTGGTTCGGCCGAAATTGGTACAGTCGGCGCTTCTTATTCTTATTATGTAAATGCTTCTAATTTCCCAACCAGCTATGCTATAGTGGCGGGATCATTACCTCCAGGCTTAAGTTTTAATACTACTACTGGCCAAATCTCGGGAGCTCCTACTACGGCAGGTTCCTATTCAATTGATGTAACGGCTACGAATTCGGGGGGAACCAGTGCCTCAGGAACCATTACGTTTGTTATCAGTTCGTATGTAGCGGGATGTTATTCGGTTACTTTTGAAGATGGAACCGCTAAAACGGCTTATGTGGCTGATAACATTACGTTGAATGGCAAATTGTGGAACTTGTCCGAAGCTTTAATCGGAGGAACTGCTACCGCTAGTGATTACGGAACGGGTAATTACTGTGTGCGTATGCGCTCTAATTTTGATGCAGGGATTACGTTGATGCAAGACAAATCGTATGGTGTCAGCACGATTTCATTTGATTATAAAAAATACGGTAGCGACGCTTATACCAACCAACTCTTTTATGTAGAATACAGTAAAGATGCGGGGAACTCTTGGGTGTATATTGGAAGTGTAGCGCCGTCAACGACTACTTCCGCTAATTTTAGTGCAACTGTGAATCAGTCAGGCCCAATACGAGTTCGTGTCCGATTTGCATCAGGAACAGAAAGCAACAATGTGCGTATCAATATTGATAACTTAAGCGTTTGTGATTATACGAATACGAATGAAATTGAGGTTTTTGGAAATGCTACGACTATTTTGAACAATTCCGTTACCGTATCGGATAGTAATAACACGTATTTTAGTTCGGCTTACTTTGTGGGGATTGATGCTCCTATTGTCAAAACCTTTGTCATTACCAATAACGGAACAGGAACTTTGAATCTGTCGGGCTTATCGCTTTCGTCTACTCCTTACTACACCATCAGCAGTGGTTTGTCAAGTACATCCTTAACGGCGGGTCAAAGTGCTACTTTTAGTATTACTTTCTCTTCAACCGCAACGGGATTGAAGTCGGCCACGGTGACCATCAATAATGATGATGCGGATGAAGGTACTTTTAACTTTTTAATCAGTACTAAGGTGTACAATTATACCAGATGTACGCTTTTACCAACAAGCTATATTGCACAACAAGATTTTGATTCCAATGTGGCTTATACTTATACTGCGGATACTTCTAATGGAAATACTTCAGTTGCCGGAGGAACCAACTATGGTATCAACCGTACTACACCTTCGAATATGTTTATTGGTACGAATAGTTTTCAATCCAAATCCCAATTGAACACCATTACCTTTGCACCAGTAAGTACTTTGAATTACCAAAACATCGAATTGGATTTTAATCTAGGAGCGTATGCTGGTTCATCAGGAGAAGGAATGGAAACATCCGATTATGTGTTGGTAGCGATCAGTACCGATGGAGGATTGACCTTTTCCCCTGAAGTTAAAGTTACCGGGAACAGCAATTCTATTTTTGATATCAACAATACCTTATCGGCGAATAGTGCTAAATATAAAGTTAATTCTACGAATGCTACCCGTTTTGGAACCTTAACGAGTTCCACCAATACCACTTCGGGGACATTCAAAATCACTGGCTTGCCAAGTGTGGCTGATTTGAGAGTAGCCTTTACTTTTTTATCCAATAATGCCAATGAAGTTTGGTCACTAGACAATATCGCAATCAAAGGACAATTGCCATTAACCACTACTTGGGATGGAACTTCTTGGACTCCTAGTGCGCCTACCAGCAGTACGAAGGCGGTGATTAGCGGTGCTTACAACACCACCACAAATGGCAGTGTACAAGCCTGCGAATGTCAAATCACTTCGGGTTATACGGTAGATGTTACTACTAACAATTACCTTGAAGTACAAAGTAACTTGAACAATGCCGGTACACTTAACATTGCAACTAGCGGAAGTTTGGTACAAGTGAATGATGATGCGGTGAACATAGGATCAGCGAATGTTACTCGTACGACCACACCTTATAACAAATTCGATTATACCTATTGGAGTACTCCAGTATCAGGGGTAACTATCGGTGGGCCTTTCAGTTTGTGGAGAACGGATTACGCTTTTAGTTTTGCTACGGCCAACTTCGCGGATTATAATAATGATTCATTTGACGATGACAACAATGCTTGGCAACACGTAACGACCGGTACCGCAATGCAAACGGCACAAGGTTATGCCATTATGGCGCCTACCACGGGTGCCTTCCCTGCGACGAGTAGTGTTACTTTTAGCGGTCCAGTGAACAATGGATTGATCAGTACGCCTATTGTTTTAAGTCAAAATACAGGAAATGCCAACGACGATTATAATTTGATTGGGAATCCTTATCCTTCAGCTTTTAAAGCCGATGATTTTATTACTATGAATACTAACATTTCAGGAACCTTATATTTTTGGACACACGTTACGCAAATCTCGACGTCTAATCCTGGACCGGATGTGTACAACTTTATCTCTGCGGATTATGCGATGTACAACCTGTCAGGAGGGACATCCTCTGCCACAGGAAGTGCGCAGCCGAGTGGTTATGTGGCTTCAGGCGAAGGTTTCTTTGTGGAAGCCATTACTCCTGGCAATGTTTGGTTCAACGATTCAATGCGTGGAAAAGGGTATAGCAATGCTAATTTCTTCAAAACAAACAATTCCATCGTTGGGGTGAATACGCAAAGAGATCGCTTGTGGTTGGATATGCAAAACCCCGAAGGAATGTTCAGTCAACAATTGATCGCTTATTTTGACAACACTACGCTTGGTTTTGATCGTGGCTATGATGGAATTGTCAATCCTACGAACAACTTTATCAGTTTTTATTCCCTTTCGGGAAATGACAACTGCCGTATTCAAGCGCGTCCTTCGTTTGATGTAACGGATCGCGTTCCATTGGGGTATTTCAGTGCTACAACGGGAACTTTCACCATTGGAATCAACAATTTAGAAGGTACCTTGGCAGATCAAAATGTGTATTTAGAAGATACTCTTTTGAATATAACCCACGATTTGAAACAAGGACCTTATACGTTTACGTCTAATTATGGAACATTCAACGATCGTTTTATTTTAAAATACACCGATACTACTTTGGCTAATACCACTTTTGCTGCCAATGGCAATCAAGTGCTTACCGCTACCAAAAACCAACAACTACAAATCAAATCTATGGAACAATCCATCGACAACATCACCGTATACGATTTGTTAGGTAGAGTAGTAGCCAGCAAAACTCAAGTGCAGGCCAACGAAACGGCTATCAACAATCTTCCAACACAACAAGTCCTAATTGTCAAAATACAATTAGAGAACGGACAGGTAGTGAGCAAGAAGGTGGTTCTTTAGTTGCTTTTTTTTTTAGGCATTAGGCAATAGTCAATAGGCAATAGGTATTTGGCATTAGGCTGTGAAGAGAAATTAGTGTTCAGTAACAGTAACAGAATTATTGAATACTTTAATAATAGGAGGTGGCGCCTATGACTTTTGTTAAGGAAGCCACTTCGGCACTTTGCAACTTCGGCACTTTATAACCATAAAAAACACCCTTAGTGGGTGTTTTTTTATATAAAATTAATTCCGAATGTTCAGCGTCCAGTCTTAATACTTAATACTTAATACTCTATACTTAATACTTAAATCTTAATACTCTATACTTAATACTTCTAAACTTTCTTAGCGTTTCTTTCAATAGTATGTCCAGGTCGTGACCATCTTGGTTTTTCGCCTAAAGATTGAAATTGTGAATCTTCCGCTTCGACTGTTTTAGGTTGCATCAATTTGATAAAAGGTTTTTGAGCTTTTAATCCTAATAACTCAAACATCTTCATATCATCATTCACATCTGGATTTGGAGTGGTCAATAATTTGTCTCCTGCAAAGATGGAGTTGGCACCAGCAAAGAAGCACATTGCTTGACCTTCGCGTGACATTTCGGTTCTACCGGCTGACAAACGCACTTGAGTTTCCGGCATAATGATACGAGTAGTAGCGACCATACGAATCATTTCCCAAATCTCAACAGGTTTTTCGTTTTCCATTGGAGTCCCTTCAACGGCCACCAAAGCATTGATTGGCACTGATTCGGGTTGTGGGTTCAAAGTCGAAAGCGCTACCAACATTCCTGCACGGTCTTCGATACTTTCACCCATTCCAATGATTCCTCCGCTACAAACGGTAACGTTCGTTTTACGGACATTGTCAATAGTTTGCAAACGGTCTTCAAATCCACGAGTAGAAATTACCTCTTTATAATATTCTTCTGAAGTATCTAAGTTGTGATTGTAAGCATACAACCCAGCTTCCGCTAAACGTTGCGCTTGATTTTCGGTCAGCATCCCTAAGGTACAACAAACCTCCATCTCCAGTTTGTTGATGGTACGAACCATCTCCAATACTTGGTCAAACTCAGGGCCGTCCTTAACATTACGCCATGCTGCTCCCATACATACACGAGAAGACCCGCTTGATTTGGCGCGTAATGCTTGTGCTTTCACTTGGCTTACACTCATTAAGTCGTTGCCTTCTATATCCGTGTGGTAACGTGCTGCTTGTGGGCAATACCCGCAATCTTCTGGGCAACCTCCCGTTTTTATTGATAATAAAGTGGATACTTGAACCACGTTAGGGTCGTGGTGTTCTCTGTGAATTGTTGCCGCTTCATACATCAAGTCCATTAATGGTTTGTTGTATATCGCGATAATTTCTTCTTTAGTCCAATTGTGTTTTGTAATACTCATTCTTAGGAATTTTAATGATGTCTCAAAAGTAATCAATTACTTGTAATGAAACAATGATTATAATTAAGCCTTATTTATATAAGAAATGGCTGTTGCTTTGTCGTTTTCAATTTGGGTTTTTAAAGCGTCAAGAGATTCGAATTTCTGTTCTTCTCGGATAAACTCAAGTAATTCTATTTGAAGTGTCTGATTGTATAAATCCCCTTCATAATCGATAAAGAATACTTCAATAGTGCGGTTCAATCCGTCAACTGTTGGTCGGACTCCTATATTCATCATTCCGTAAACAAGAGTTTCTTCTATTATGGAACGAACTAAGTATACACCGTTTTTAGGAATCAATTTGTAGTTTTCAGTAATGTGAATATTGGCAGTAGGGAAACCAATGGTACGCCCGAGTTGTTGTCCCTTTACAACGGTTCCTGTCAAAAGGTAAGGATAACCCAGGTATTCATTTGCTAAAGCGATGGCACCACCCAATATAGCGTTTCTGATTTTTGTAGAACTAACAGCGATGTCATTAATCTCCTCGGCTGAAATTTGCTCCACTTCAAATCCGTATTGTTGTCCAAAAACAATCAAATCGTCAATAGTAGCCGTTCGATTATTTCCAAAGCGATGATCGTAGCCGATGATTATCTTTTGAACTTTAAAGCAATCCACTAATACTTGTTTTACAAAATCCTCCGCACTTAATTTCGAAAATTCGTGTGTAAACGGCTGGATAACCAAAGTGTCAATATTGCTTTTTGCCAATAGCGATTCCTTCTCGGCAACTGTATTAATCAGTTGTATTGAGGAAGGGTCCTGCAAAATCATTTTGGGATGAGGAAAAAAAGTAAGTACCAAGCTCTCACAGCCTAAGGCTTGAGCGTTGTGGGTTAGCTTTTCTAAAATCCTTTTATGTCCTATATGTACTCCGTCAAAAATTCCAATAGTGACTACTGTTTTTGAGGATGAAACATAGGTTTCTATCGATTGATAAATCTTCACTTAAAAATATTTGGGGGCAAATTTAATTTAATTATATCCAAAATTGTATTATTCTATACTTATTTTTAGTTTAAGACTGTTAGTTCAGTGGTTAGTGGTCAGTGTACAGTGTGTGCTGTTCGGTGAGCAGTGCTTACTATTCGGTAAGTAATCAAAATCTGTTGAAAGTGATTTTTTTGAACTTCTTTAGTTTGTGTTTTCAAAATAGAAGGCGCTAACTATTTATCTAAAGTTGTGATTGTAGTGGATTGCTATTTAAAGATATGAAAGTAGCGTTTGTTAAGTATAGTAGTCAAACCCCATTGAATACTGATATTAAGCTCATCAAATGAATCCCGTTGAATAAAGGACACCTTTAGAAGGCCAAATATATTAATGAGTGAATTGCGAATATGTAGTTCAATTCGGAATATAATTTACAATATGGAAAAAATCCCTTTCTTTTATTGATATTTCTTAAGATTTTGTTACTCAAAGCTATTTTATTTTTGTGAATTAAAAAATAATCTTACATTTGGAAACTTTAAATAATCAACTAAAATGAAAAAATTACTACTTTTATTAGCACTTGTCCTGTCATTTGGGCAAATGTTAGCGCAAAAGGGGTCAATTTGGAACAAAGTAAGCGCAAGCCACACTGCTACTTTGAACAAAATCAGACCTAATGTACAAGAAGAAGGCGAATTGTACTTCTCTTTAGACGCTGCGGCTTTTAGACAAAATCTAGTTAATGCTAGAGATAAGTTTTCTAAGCAAGCAGGCGTTATTGTCGAATTCCCTAACATGAATGGAGAATTAGAGCGTTTTAATGTTTGGGAAAACTCTAACATGACGCCTGATTTCCAAGCTCAATTTCCAGAAATTAGAGCTTATGTAGGTAAAGGTATTACTGATGCAGGAGCAACGATCCACTTTAGTGTTTCTCCTCAAGGTATCCAAACTATGGTGTTCAGAGCCAATACTGCTGCTGAATTTATCGAAGCTTTAGACAAAGAAGCAACTACTTATGTGTTGTTCAATTCTCGTAACAGAAACCAACCAAGAGGGGCTTTCAACTGTACTACTGTTGATACTCCTTTAGATTTGACTGCTTTAGAGAGCCAAAATCTTTACGGTAAATCAAGTAACAAAAAATACAAAACTATGCGTTTAGCATTGTCTTGTACTGCTGAATATGCTAATTCTTTCGGAGCGACAAGTAGTGCTCAAGTTGGATTAGTTATCGCTGCAATGAACGCTACTATGACTCGTGTTAATGGGGTTTATGAAAAAGATATTGCAGTTCACTTGAATATGATCGATAATACTTCTGTTATTTATTATGATGCTACAACAGATCCTTATTCTGATGCAGCTAATATGGCAAACTGGAACTCTGAATTACAAGCTAATTTAACTGCTACAATTACTGAAGCTGTTTATGATATCGGACATATGTTCGGT
>CANCJZ010000313.1 GCA_947378465.1 Flavobacteriaceae bacterium | reverse complement strand
CCCTGCGAGGGTCCGAGACGTGAATATTTATCGTGATTATAGCTCTTGATCTATGTCGTACCTACGGGATTCCTTCTCTTTGTCTATACTACTTGCTACCAATATTTCGCCCCTAACGGGGCTTTCAAATACCGAAGATTTTCTATATTCTATACTCTTACCATAACATCTTGCTTCTTGCTTCTTGCTTCTTACTGATCTTCCCTGATTAATGTTGACCGTTTTCTAATTGTTTTTTTTTTCAAACCTCGCAGGGTTTAAACCCTGCGAGGGTTCGAGACGTGAATATTTATCGTGATTATAGCTCTTGATCTATGTCGTACCTACGGGATTCCTTCTCTTTGTCTATACTATTTGCTACCAATATTTCGCCCCTAACGGGGCTTTCAAATACCGAATATTTTCTATATTCTATACGCAACATATTTCTTCTTGGCTCTTTCTTCTTTTGCTAATTGCCTAATGCCTTCTGCCTTTTGCCTAAAATGTTCTTAATTGAAGGGTTGTTCTATTGCATAAAAATAGTTTTATGAAATGGGGTTTGCGCGAGGGATGGAAGCGGAAATCCTTTTGTTTTTTTTCTTTAAAAAAACAAAAGATTGCAGCGGACAGCCCGGTCCGAAGGACGCGCCATTCTTTTTAGGCTTTAGGCAATAGGCTTTAGGCATTAGGCAATAGGCAATAGGCCGTTGGGGTTACTTTGGGGAAGTTGATTGTGGTTATTTTGTAGATTATTGAGCTAGTATATTGTATATTATTAAGGTAGTTACTTTGGGTTAATTGATTGTTTACTGTTGTTTTTATTTTATTCCTATTATGTCTTATCTTTTAACCTATTACCTATTTTGCCTTCTGCCTTCTGCCTAATGCCTATTGCCTTCTGCCCATTGCTAACTAACTAATGCTTACAAAAGAAATACTACTTTAAAAGACACATTTCTGCCCATATTGTAGATGCCGAGTTTGCCATTTGGGGATGTGGCATAGGGCTCAAAATACTTGAGGCGACTGAGATGATCCTGATAAGCGGTATTGAAAATATTGTTTCCTAAGAGGTATACCTTTATATGGGTTGCTCCTTTTGAGTTTTTAAATCCACTTCCTACTCCTAGATTTACTAAAGTGTAGCCTTGTGTTGGGGTTTCGGTATTGTCGCTGCTAAAAACTCTGTTTTGGGTAGCTGTGTAGTTGAGCCCAAGTTTGACAAAGCTTTCGGAAAGGGTTTTGCTGTTGGTGGCGACATCGAGACGCAATTCGCCTTGGTAACGTGCGGGTGGCATAAAGGGCACGTAACGGTTTGTGTCGTTTTTGGCGGTTCCTGTATAGCTGTGGTTGTCGCCATAGATAAGGGAGAAACTGTTTTCGAAATGGAGGGCTTTGGTGAGGTGAACATCGGCATTGGCTTCAAATCCGTAGAGGAGGACTTTTCCTTGCTGGAACTGATAGGTGGGATAGTCCTGACTGCCACTTGTGGTAAGAAGGGGTGTGCCATTAGGGTTTTCTATTTTGGTATTATAGATATAATTAGTGACTTGGTTGACAAAAACGCTAGCGCTAAGGGTGCATCTTTTTGAGGTAAAATCGAATCCTAAATCTTGTTGAAGGCTGAATTCGGGTTTGAAATTAGGATTGCCTAACTGAAAGAAGCCTGTACCAGGATGAACGCCGTGTGCTGAGATTTCGGAACTGTTGGGTGCGCGATAGCCTCTTGAAGTGTTGGCTTTGAGGGACCAATTGGCATTGAACAAATAAGCCATACCAATGCTTCCTGTGAGTCCGCTGAAATGGGTATGGTACTCGGAAAAGAGGTTGGTGGCTCCAAGAGTATTGGCAGGAACGGCCTGATCAAAACCACTTTGTTCGTTGGGTTTGGTATAGAGTTCGGAATTGGTGAAATTACGATGGTCGTAGCGGATTCCTCCTGAAAGATTGAGTTTACTGAAGTCCCTTTTGAAGGTAAAAAATCCTCCAAAATCGGATTGCTTATAGGAAGGTACTACGAATTCGGTTCCTTGATCAACTTTATTGGATTGATAGAGCCCGTTGAGACCGAATACGGTTTCCCACTGATGGAATTCGGGGAGGTAGTATTTGGCATCGAAGTTATAGGTTTGCAGTTGTAAGTCGAGCCCTGGAAGGTTTTGATAGGGTTGTTCGGGATGGCTGTATTCTCTACGGCGGCTGTTTTGAGCGGCAAGATTGAGGCTAAGACTGCTGTTACCAAAAAAGAATTTGTTTTTGAGGAATAGTCGGTAATGTTGGACGCGTTGATGGAGGGGAGTGATTTTATAGGAACGCAAATCGGAATCGCTTACTATGGGTCTGAAGTTATCAGCTTCGGTGATTTGTTGCGTAAACTTACGGGAAATGGAGTCTCTACTGCCGTCGGGGATTTCTTGAAGGTTGTCGTATAAGGAAATATTTGCATCGGAATATCCCCATTTGCGATGGATGCCTGCAAAGGCATTGGCGGCAATTTCGGCAAAAGCGGTGTTGTAGACACGACCGTCTACGGGATTCTGGAAATTGGTAGCATTGCGTTTGGAGAGTCGTCCACCCCACTCTAGTTTATTATTACTTCCTGAAAGGAAGAGGGATTCGCCAAACATACCGTTGTTGGACTGGTATTCGGAGGTGTAATTACCAGACAAATGGGCTTTGGCAGCGGCATTGGGAATTAGATTGACTACTCCTGCTAGGGCATCAGAACCGTACATTAAACTTGCGGGGCCTTTGACGAGTTCTATCTTTTCGACTAGGTATTTATCGATTTCTATACCGTGTTCGTCTCCCCATTGTTGTCCTTCTTGGCGGACTCCATCGAAAAGGGTCAAAATACGATTGTAGCCCAATCCACGGATATAGGGTTTAGACACATTGGGCCCTGTAGTTACGGTGCTTACCCCAGGAATTTTTGCCAAGGCATCGATGGCATTGGTGGAAATATTAGTGGCAAGGTATTGCTTATTTAAAGTAACAATTGGCAGAGGCGATTTACGGATTTGGGTGGCTTTAGAAGTCCCTGTAATGACGACTTCGGAGAGTTCGATTTCGCTTTTGTCTAAAGCAATATTTAGGGTAGTGTTGCCTTTGACCACAATAGTAATGGCTTTGGTTTTGTAATTGAGGGCCTGTACTTGGAGTTCATAGGAAGCTGCGGGAATTTTAATAAAATCATATCTGCCGTTTTCATCAGCCGTAGTGGTTGCGTGGATATCGGGAAGACTGAGTTGGGCAAAGGGAATTGCTGAATGGGTTTTGGCATCGGTTATAGTGCCTGACAAGTGTTGCTCTGTTTGAGCAAAAGTATATAGGGTGCTAAACCATAGGCTTAGCATCCCGAAAAGAATTGTTTTCATGTGATAGTGTTCTATAGATAATAAATAATTTCTCCAAATCAAATTGGAGTAACGGCATTATACTATATCACTAGGGGGCGCCCTAAGGGCAAAAAGGCTTCCTCGAAAAGCCTGGGTAATTTGTCTGGAATGGAAGAAAGAGTAAGAAACAGGGATTGCTTCTTTAACTACTCTAAATGAAGTTACCTCTGACTTTAATGCAGAGCTGAAGGCAAACTCACAGACAAAACAATGGTCGAGTTTGTGGTGTGCGTGGGTGAATTCGGTTTTGTTTTTGGCGTATTTATGATGGCATTGCTTTTGGGCCAGTTCTTCTTCCAAATGCACAAAAGAGTGCCCTGATTGCAGTAGCAATGCAAAGAGGAAAATGGTTAGGAAGAAAGGACTTTTCATTTTGTAAATTGTATATTGTATATTGTATATTGACGTTGTGGTTACTTTGTGGGTTGTAGGTTGTTTTAGGTTGTAGGTTGTAGGTTCGTTGGGGTTAATTTGTAGAGCTACTTTATGTGATTTAGCTACGCTGAACCTAAAGGTTTCTCCCTCCGGTCGAGATGAACTGTGGGGTTACTTTGTGGTTGTTTTGTGGTTATTTTGTGATTGTTTTGTGTTAGTTTAGTGTTAGTGGATTGGGTTGTAACTTTTTTTATTGATTATTTGAATTGATCTTCATCTATATACTAATACCTTAATTCCTTAAACCTATATTTATTTAAACTGCCTTGGTATAAACCTGTCAGGTTTTTAAAAACCTGTCAGGTTTCTATGCGCGTGTAATAAGCGTAAAGCTTATAGCTTACAGCCTATTGCTTATAACTAAAGGCTTAAATTACTCAAAATCTAAAACCAAAGTAACCACAACGAACCTACAACCTAAAATTAATACAACCTAAAAAAACCTAAAATTAAACCAACTTATTCGCAACTAGGTATTCCGCAATTTGAATGGTATTGGTAGCGGCTCCTTTGCGAAGGTTGTCGGCAACGATCCACATATTGATAGCATTTGGTTGGCTTTCGTCACGACGGATTCTGCCTACGAATACTTCGTCTTTTCCTTGTGCAAATAAAGGCATTGGATAGGTGTAGGTGTCGTTGTTGTCCTGTACTACTACTCCATCGGTATGGTGTAATAATTCGCGTACCTCAGCTATATCATAGTCGTTTGCAAATTCGATATTAACAGTTTCACTGTGTCCTCCAACTACAGGAATACGAATGGCAGTTGCAGTTACTGCAATGGATTTGTCACCAATGATCTTTTGGGTTTCGTTTACCAATTTCATCTCTTCTTTAGTGTATCCATTAGCTTCAAAGCTGTCGCATTGAGGGATGGCATTGCGGTGAATTGGGTATTTGTATGCCATTTCGCCTTGGATACCTGCGTATTCGTTTTCTAATTGTTGTACTGCTTTTACTCCTGTTCCTGTAATGGATTGGTAGGTTGAAACAATAACTCTTTTGATTTGGTATTTTTTATGTAATGGTGCTAATACCATCACCATTTGAATGGTTGAACAGTTGGGATTAGCAATGATTTTGTCTTCTTTAGTTAATTCTGAAGCATTGATTTCAGGAACAATTAATTTCTTTGTTGGATCCATTCTCCATGCAGAGGAATTATCAATAACGGTGGTACCTACTGCTGCAAATTTAGGAGCCCAGTCTAAAGAGGTTTGTCCACCTGCCGAAAACAAAGCAATATCAGGACGCATTCCTACTGCAGTTTCTAGGCCTACCACTTTATAGGTGTTGCCTTTCCAAGTGATTTCTTTACCTACTGATTTCTCAGAGGCTACAGGG
>CANCJZ010000312.1 GCA_947378465.1 Flavobacteriaceae bacterium | reverse complement strand
ACTTGTGCCGCTTTACTTAACTTAAAAGTGGTGTTACAAGGTTACTACGATGCTGATGCTCACGCTATGCGTCCTGTTATGGCTAATCAAGGTATTGGAACAAGTGATACTGATGTTGACACAGTGACTGTAGAGTTACATGATGCATCAGGAACATTAGTATCTAGTGCTTCAGGTATGCTTCAAACTGATGGTACTGTATCATTAACATTTGCTCCTGTAGCTGGTGATTACTACATTGTAGTATCCCACAGAAATACAGTTGCTACTGCAAGTGCTTCTACAGTTTCTTTCGTTTCAGGTGCTACTACTACATATGATTTCACTACAGCTGATTCACAAGCTTATGGAGATAATCAAGTGATGGTTGACACAGGAGTTTATGCTGTGTATACAGGAGATTTAAACCAAGATGGATATATCGATGTGTTTGATTTCCCTATTTATGAAGATGATAATGTAAATGGAGTTCTTGGATACTATTCTACAGACATGAATGGAGATGGATACGTTGACGTATTTGATTTCCCTCTTTATGAGCTTAATAATGTGAACGGTATTTCATCTTATTTACCTTATTAATTTAAAATATCAGGATACCAGATTATCTGGTATCCTGATTATTAAAAAATTAATTTGTATTTACTTATAAATATGAAACGAATAATAACAAATAAAACAATTAATATGGGATTTAAAAGAACCTCCATGAAATTGAAGTTCCTGCTTGCAGTGATTTCATTTCTTTCTTTCTATACTTCGAGTATAGCTCAATCGATTAGTATGTCGGTATCAGGTTGTGCGATGACTGCAGCAAACGAGTTTCAGTTTGATGTAACGCTAACCAATACGAGTGCTACTAATGTGTTGCATTATAATAGTGCAACCATTAGATTAAAACACGCTGCTGGGATTTTGCCTTCTACAGGTACAAATACAGAGACGTGGTCTTATGTTTCTGGTTCTGACTTTCCTTTGTCATTTCCACAAACAGGTGGGCCAGTATTTAATTTTTCTGCTGGTACCTTCTCATTCAACACTCCAACAGGAGCGTATAACAACAATGGATGTGGTGGGCCTACTTTGAGTCCTGGAGAGACTAAAAAGTTAGGTAGATTTGCGATTCGTAATTCTCAAAACTATGTTACTGGTCAATCAGTAGGTTTGTCATGGGTGACTAGTAGTGGATTTGTAATGTACATCGATTGTGCACTTACATCTACTTCATTCAATACTACAAACCGTACGTTCAATTCACCATGTACATTAACTACTTCTTCTTGTGCTACGGCAGCAGTTGCTAGTAATGTGTCAAATGTAACTTGTAATGGTGGTGCTAATGGATCAGCGACAGTAACTATGTCTCCAGTTCCATCTAACTCATCAGTTACTTATACTGTTGATGGTGGTTCTTCTCAAAGTGCTACTTTATCTTCAGGTGCTTTCACTGTTTCAGGTTTAACTGCAGGTACTCATACTGTAGTAGTATCTAATTCAGGTTGTTCAAGTGTTTCTACTAATGTGACTATTACACAACCTTCTGTATTGACAAATTCTACTACTATTGTAGCTTGTGATTCATACACTTGGTCGGTTAACGGTACTCATTATACTACAAGTGGTACTTATACAGGAACTACTGTTAATGGTAGTGGATGTACAGTTAATGAAACATTAAACTTAACAATCAACCACTCATCAACATTCTATGCTGATGCTGACGGTGATGGTTATGGAAATGCAGCGGTTACAACTCAAGCTTGTACTCAACCTTCAGGTTATGTATCTAACAGCTCTGACTGTAACGATGCTGATGCTTCAGTTCATACTACATCTTCTTATTATGTAGATGCGGATCACGATGGATATGGATCAACTACAACAGCTAATGTTTGTGCTGCTACAGCTCCAACAGGTTATTCAACTAATAACACTGACTGTAACGATTCAGATGCTTCTGCACACGCAACAGCTGCTTATTATGTAGATGCTGACGGTGACGGATACGATGCAGGAACTGCTTCCTTATGTGCAGCTACTGCTCCAACAGGATACTCTTCTACTTCTAACGGTTCTGATTGTAACGATGCTGATGCATCTGTTCATTCAACAGCTACTTATTATGTAGATGCTGATCACGATGGATTTGGATCTACTACTACAGCAACATTATGTGCTGCTACAGCTCCAACAGGATATTCAACTAATAACACTGACTGTAACGATGCTTCAGCAAGCGTTCACGGAGCTACTACTTATTATGTAGATGCTGATTCAGATGGATACGATGCAGGAAGCGAAAGCTTATGTGTTGCTACAGCACCACGTGGTTATTCCGCTACAACAAGTGGATCAGATTGTAATGATAATGATGGTTCAATGCATACTACTTACTCTTTCTATGCTGATGCAGATGCAGACGGATATGGAACAGGAGAATTAGTAAGCGTTTGTGCTGCAAATTCAACTACAGCACCAGCAGGATACTCAGTAAACAATACTGATTGTAACGATGCGGATGCTACAGTTCATTCAGCAATTACTTATTATGTAGATGCAGACGGTGACGGATACGATGCTGGTTCAGCAAGTTTCTGTTCATCAACAGCGCCAACAGGATATTCAGCTACAACAAATGGAACAGATTGTAATGATGCTAATGCTAGTGTAAACACAGCAGCAGCAATTGCAACTCAACCATCAAATGCACTTATTTGTAAAGCAATCGGTGGAACAGCAGCTTTAACAGTTGTTGCTACTCCAGGAGCTACTTACCAATGGTACACTCAAGCTGCAACAGGAACTACATGGGCATTAGTTGCTAATGGAGCGAACTATACAGGAGCAACAAGTGCTACATTGAACATTACAAGAACTACTGTTTCATTACCAGCAACTGGAACGAAATATAAAGTAGTTGTTACAAATTCATGTGGTACAGCTACTTCAAATGTAGTTACAATCACTGATTTTGCTACCTTATCTAAAGCTACAGCAGTAACAGCAGTAACTAAATTAGTTCCAGCAGGAACTACTTGTTCAGGTTCAAGTATTGTATTACAAGCGGCTTCAGGAAGTATTGGAAATGTACAATGGCAAGCTTCTACTGATGGTGGAAGTACATGGAATAATGTAGGAACGGCTTATACACAAACAGCAGTTTCAGCAGTTAATCCAGTATTGACATATACTACAGATCCATTAACACAAAACACTTTGTTCAGAATTGTAGCAAGCAATGGACCATGTTCATCAGCTGCATCAGCTGCACCATTAGCAATTACAGTTAGTGCACCAGCAACAGCAGGTACAATTACTGAAGGTGATGTAACAATTTGTTCAGGAGCTACTACTACATTAGATGTAGCAGGAAACTCAACTAGTTCTATTACATGGTATAAATCAGTAAACGGTTCAGCAACTACCCCAACATGGACAGCAGTTGCAGGAGCTACTTCTGCTCAATATATCACACCAGCATTAACAGCTGATACTTGGTATAAAGCTAGAATTACAAATGGAGCATGTTATTCAGATACTCCAGCAGTTCACGTAACGGTATCACCAGTGGCTAAAGGAGGAACTATTGCAGTTGCTGCTTCAGTATGTACAGGTGGAAACATTACCTTCACATTAGGAGGATATGTTGGTAATGCTATTCAATGGCAATCAGCACCATCAGCTACAGGAACGTTCACAAACATTACAGGTGCTACATCAGCTACTTATACAGCTACTAACGTAACTGCAAGTTCTGATAAAACATACAGAGCAATTGTAACAAGCGGAAGCTGTACAACAGCTACAGCAGCAGCTAAAACTATTGTTGTTAATCCATTATCAGTAGCTGGTACAGTTACAGGAGCAGGAGTGGTATGTTCAGGAGGAAGCCAAGTATTGAAAGTAGCAGGTAACGTTGGAACAATCCAATGGCAATCATCATCTGATGATGTTACTTATACTAACATTACAGGAGCTACTTTAGCTACTTACACCGCTACTAACATTACAGCACCTACTTATTACAAAGTAGTAGTAACTAGTGGAGCATGTTCATCAAGTGTTTCTAACTCAGCTCTTGTTCAAATTGGAACAGCTGCAACAGCAGGAACAATTTCAGGAGGAGGAGTTACTTTATGTACAGGAAGTGGAACTACATTATACTTAAATGGAAGTGTAGGAAACATCCAATGGCAAAAAGCAGCAAGTTTAACTGCAGCATTTGCAAATGTATCTGCAGCAACAGGAACAAGTTTAGCAACAGGAAACTTAACTGCTACCACTTACTACCAAGCCGTAGTAACTATTGGATCATGTTCAACAGTAATTGCAGGTCCAGTATCAGTAATTGTTTCTCCAGTATCTAAAGGAGGAGTAGTTGCATCAGTATCTAAAGCTACTGAAGTTTGTTCAGGATCAAGCTTAGCAATGACTGTAACAGGTAACGTTGGAAGTATCCAATGGCAAGCTTCAACAGATGGAGGTTCTACTTATACTAACATCGCAGGAGCTACTGCAGCAGCTTATACAGCTACTAATATTACTACACCAACAATCTATAGAGTTGTAGCAACAAGCGGAGCTTGTTCATCAATTACTTCTAATGGATTCGCAGTGAGTATCAGTGCACCAGCAATTGGAGGTACCGCTTCAGGTGTTACTTCAGTATGTACAGGAACAGGAACAACGCTTTCTGCAACTGGATATTCAGGAGTAAGCATGATTTGGCAAAAATCAACTAACTATACTGCAACGACTCCTACATGGGCAGCTGTTGCAGGAGCTACATCGGCTACTTTATCTACAGGAAACTTAACAGCTTCTACTGCTTATAGATTAGCTGTAACTAGTGGCGCTTGTGTAGATTATTCTAACACATTAGTGGTGGTGGTTTCAGCAGCAGCTAAATCAACAACTATCACTGGAAACGTTGGAGCTAATACATTAGCAACTGCTATCTGTGAAGGTTCAACAAGAACTTTATCATTAGCAACTACCACTTATGTAGGATCAATCCAATGGCAATATGTTGTTAGTGCTACTGCACCAACAGGATCAGCAGCTTGGCAAGATATCACAGGAGCTACATCAGCTTCAGTGGATGTAACAAGTTATGTTGCAGGTTCAACATACTATAGAGTTGTATTTACAAGCGGACCTTGTTCATTACAAGCAGTTAGCGCAGCAGTTCCAGTATTCTTCAAAGCATGTTCAGCAAGAGAAGAAGCTCCAGTTGTTGCTTTTAAAGCTACCGCTTATCCAAACCCTTATGCAGAAGCATTCAAATTAGATGTTAAAACTTCAAGTGAAGCAACTATTGTAATGCATGTATATGATATGTTAGGAAAATTAATCGAAACTAAAGAAGTTCAACCTTCTGACGTTAACACATTAGAAGTTGGTGCATCGTACCCTTCAGGAGTATACAATGTAATTGTATCTCAAGGAGATTCATTGCAAACACTTCGCGTGATTAAAAGATAGTTTTAATTAAGCTTATAATTAAAGCCCCCTCGAAAGAGGGGGCTTTTTTTGTATAGTGTATA
>CANCJZ010000311.1 GCA_947378465.1 Flavobacteriaceae bacterium | reverse complement strand
TATCAGTTCTTTTTGTTTTTCGGTTAATTCTCTAACTATTTTATAAGCATTCCTGTCGCCTGTGGATATAAAAGTATCTCCTACATGGAGTCCTTCTACTTTTTCTTCTACTTTTTTCTTTTTGAATATTTTGTCTAATAATCCCATTGGTTTAATGAATGTTGGTGTTTTAGTTGAGTTCCAAATATAGGAATTTAAGATTGGAGTATTAAGTACTAAGAATTATTAAGAAATCAGTCAATACTAATCAGGGAAGTTCATTTAAGGGTTGAAGGTTGAAGGTTGAAGGTTATAGGTTTGGAATTGAAAAATGTTGTCAATTAAAAAAAAGCCCTATTGCTTTTTTCTTTCTTTACACTTCTTGAGTAAAGCGATTAATTCTTCACTTGATTCCATTGCTGAGTTTCCACAAGAATATTGAACTTTATAACTTTTGGCTAATTCAATTTCTTTTTCAGCCTCAAGATATTCTTTTTTATCCATATAAATCAAAGCCAAATAAATGCAAATTTGCCTTCTGTAATAATTATCTTCATTTTCTGCTTCCACATAAATAAATTCAGGATTCTCTAAAACTTTTTTATAAAACCAAACAGCTAAATCCAAATCTCCTTTGTCTTTATAGATATTCGCTTTATTGTAGTATATTCTGTTTAACAATTTTGTATTGGGCAATGTGTCCAATAATTCATCAAATAACTCTATGGTCTTTACATATACGTTTTGCTTTACTTTAAAAATGTAATCTTTAACTTCTGTGGAGGTTGCGTTCCCATCTTCCTCTACTACTAAATAATCTAAGGAATGGTAAACCGAGATAGCCTTATCATACGCTTGTTGCTCAAAAGGAGTAATTCCCTGTTGGGCAAATCCTGATATTGAAATAAGAAGAATTAGTATTTTAAATAAATCTTTCATTAATGTATTTTAAAAGACAAGAGATTCAAATATACAAAACTAACTTTAATTTAAATTGGTCGTCAAAGAAGTCAGAACTATCCAAAGCAAAAAGAATAAAAAAATAGGCAGATTAGTTTTTCATTCAATAGATAAGTTAATAATACAAGCTTAGCTTCTCTATTCTCTAACCACAACATCTTGCCTCTTGCCTCTTTCTTCTTTCTTCTACACACCCAATACCTAAAAAACTTATTTGCATATGAATAAAAATTAACTACATTAGTAGTTCGAAAAAAAATCTGATGTCTATTAAAGCATTACTTCATAAACCGGCCTTGACACACGAGAAGTCATTAAAGACTTTGGTGGAAAATCGCACTATATTTTCTTTGGATCATTGCGAGTTGAACATCTTTGAAACCTATCAGCAATCGGCATTGGTGCCTTTGAAGTTTAATGATTTGGTGGTGACGAGTATGTTGAGAGGAAAGAAGGTAATGCATCTTTTTGACGAACCTGAATTTGAATACCTCCCAGGGGAAACAGTGATTGTACCGTCCAATGTGGAAATGAAGATTGACTTCCCTGAAGCCTCAAAACAAGATCCCACACAATGTATTGCATTGGCCATTGACCATAACATTATCAGCAATACGTTAGACTTTTTAAATGAAAAATACCCAAAAGAAGGCAAAAGCAATCTGTGGAAATTGGACCATGAGAATTACTTTTTCTATAATAATGTAGAATTGGCCGGTACCATCAACAAATTGATTAAAGAGTGTATGGGCAATTCCATCACTAAGGATGCCATTGCGGATTTGACTTTGCAAGAGTTGATTATTCGCATCATTCAAACGCAAACTGCCAAGCGCTTTGAAAATGAAAAGTATATTGATGTCAATAGTCCAATTACTCCAGCGATTGAATACATCAAAAAGAATATTCAGTGTAGCATCAACTTAAAGGATTTGAGTGATAAAGCGTGTATGAGTACAACCTCCTTCTACCGTTATTTCAAACGTGAATTAGGAATGAGTCCTATTGAATACATTTTGAACGAGAAGATTAAATATGCCAAAAAGCTATTGAGCAATCCTAATATTAATGTCAACGAAGTATCTTATGCTACAGGCTTTGAAGACTGTAATTACTTTATTCGTTTGTTTAAAAAATACGAAGGTGTAACGCCTAAGCAATACCAATTGATGAATTACAATACGCATTAATCATAGGTATTGAATCGCAAGGGAGTCAGATACTCCAATTCTTCAGCAGTGAAAATTCGGTAGTGAACCATAAAGGTTTTGCCATAAGGAGTTTCTAACGAAAAGCCCCCTGCTCCTATCCCCTCCATAACATCGAGTGTAAAATGGGCATGCTTCCAATATTCAAACAAATCGTGGTCGAGCCAGAAGTCAAAGCCTAGAATTTGGCCAATACAGACGTCGTTGGTTCGTAGATAGAAACCTCCTTTTTCAAAACATTGCGGTTGAGTGCCTTCACAACAACCTCCTGCTTGATAAAACATCAAATCGCCAAACTTTTCTTGAAGCATTTGTATTACTTCTAAAGCGGCGGGAGTAACGGCTAAACGTGCTACGGGTGTTGTCATTGGATTTTATTTAAAAACCGCAAATCCATCAAAAGGAAACTTTTGCGAATTTGCGGTTTAGTGATTAACAGCTAACTACTAAAAGAAGCCTAATTTATTTTTGTCGTAAGAAATCAACATGTTTTTAGTTTGACGGTAATGGTCTAACATCATTTTGTGATTTTCTCTTCCAACCCCTGATTGTTTGTATCCTCCAAATGGAGCACCTGCAGGATACGCGTGGTATTGGTTGACCCAAACACGTCCAGCGTGAATGGCTCTAGGAACCATATACAATTCGTGTGCGTCTCTGGTCCAAACTCCTGCTCCTAATCCGTAGATGGTATCGTTTGCAATTTCGATAGCTTCTTCAGTGGTTTTGAAAGTCGTTACTGCCAATACTGGTCCAAAGATTTCTTCTTGGAAAATACGCATTTTGTTATTTCCTTTGAATACCGTTGGTTGGATATAGTAACCACCGTCCAAATCGTTACCAAATTTGTTTTCA
>CANCJZ010000310.1 GCA_947378465.1 Flavobacteriaceae bacterium | reverse complement strand
CCTGTATCAGGATTAACTCTGTCTACAACATAGCCGAAAAAATTACCAAGAGGCTGTCCTTTTTCGATTCTATTTACGTCTTGATAACCATGAGTTTCAAATGGCTGCATTCCCATTTCAAGGACTTTATTTTTAATAAAAGAAAGATTGATATTTGTATTCCAATTAAAATCTCCTTTAAAATTGGTCGTATTTAAAGTAAATTCAAATCCTTTATTTTCAATTTTGGCTGCATTATATAAGTAGTTTGCTGAAATAGCAGATATATAAATGTTATTTAGTAAATTATTGGTTACTCTTTTGTAAGCATCTAAATTCAATCGGACTCTGTTATTAAAAAGTCCTAAATCTACACCAACGTTTAAATCGGTAGTTGTTTCCCAGGTTAAATCAATATTAACAGCATTAGCTGGATTTTGATTTAATGAACCAAAAGGGATAATAGCGAAAGAAGCGTATTCGCTTAAACCCGATACATTTCCTGTTTGTCCCCAACCACCTCTAAACTTTAATTCTGAAAGAGTTTTACTTTTATTTAAGAAACTTTCGTTTGAAGCAACCCAAGCCACAGAAACTCCTGGAAAAGATCCCCATTTATGCCCTGGAGCTAATTTTGATACCCCACTAGCTCTAAAAACTCCATTAACAATATATTTCCCTTTATAATTGTATGTTGCTCTACCAAAATAGGATACGGAATTACTTTCGCGAGCAATAACTTGTGTATTAAAAACATCTATTTTCATCATTTGGTTTAGATCTAACTTTCTTAACTCTGGCGCAAAACCAGTTCCTTCGATTATATCTTGGTCAAATCTAGATTTTTGAACTGAGCCACCGGCCAGTAATGTTAAATTATGATTGTCTGTTTTCAAAGTATAATTGAGGGTGTTCTCTAAGTTCCATGTATAGTAATTGGTTCTATGCTCTTTCCCAATTCCTCTAGTTGTTAAATCAGTAGAATCACCGTTTCTTCCGTAGTTTGATCTGTAACTGTCTACAAAGAAATCATAGACACTTCTTGACATGTCTACTGTAGTAGTAGGTTTCATGACTAAATTTTTTACTAGGTTTATATCTAAACCTAGATTCCCTAAATAGCGTGTTGTTTTTGTATCCTCTTGTCTGCTTTGAAAAGAAACAGGATTCTCTAAAGAGGCTACTGGATTTGAGGCAAATTGCCCCGGTAATTGTCCATTGGCAACCGCTCCTCCTACTAGTTCATCAGCATATATCGGTAAAAATGCAGGTGTTGTCAAAGCACTAAGGATTACACCACCTTGATTGGCTACATTATTATCATTGGTATTACTCATATTGGTTGAAATCAAATTAATATTTGCATGAGCTTTCAACCACGAAGTTCCATCGATGTCTAAATTTAAACGAGTTGACAATCTATTAAACAACGCTGGCTTAACAATTCCTTTGGTATCTTGATAGCCAACTGAAGCAAAGGCTCTTATCTTATCTGAACCCCCTGCAAAAGAGAAATCATAATTTTTATCTTCTCCTGTTTGAAATACTTTATCGGACCAATTCGTATTTATGCCCGCATACCTTGCATTATTAGCATCTTCTAAATAAGACGTCCCAATAGCTCCAAAATCTTGCATCAGTGCTTTGTATTGATCTAGGTTTAAAACATTAATATTTTTTACAATGTTTGAAGTCCCGATGTACGAGCTAAAAGTAAATGCTTTTTTGTTTGGCTTTCCTTTTTTTGTTGTAATCAATATAACTCCTGAACTACCATTTACTCCATAAATAGCTGTTGCGGTAGCATCTTTTAATATTTGTATGTCTGCAATATCATCCGTACTGATTCCTTCTGAAGAATAGGTTTGCACTCCATCAATGACATATAAGGGGTTTACCCCTGACATTATTGAATTAGAACCTCTAACTCTAATATCTAAAGCGACCCCTGGTTTCCCAGAAGGTTGCACAACATTTACTCCAGCCGCATTACCCTGTAACGCTTGACCAACATTATACAATGGACGGTCATCGAAGGCATCTGCTTTAATAGTTGAAATAGCGTTGGTTAATGTTTTTTTGCTTTGAGTACCATACCCAACATTAATAACGACTTCTTCTAGTTTATTTGTTTCCTCACTAAGAGTTACATTTAAAATTTCCTTATTGTCTACTTTTACTTCTTTAGACTCATAGCCAATGCAAGTAAAAACTAATATATCGTTTGGATTTGCTTTAAGCCTGAACTTCCCATCCATATCAGTGACAACCCCTTTTTTGCTATTTTTAATAACAACATTTGCTCCAGGTACTGGTTGTTTATTTTTGGAACTTACTACGATTCCTTTAACTTCAAAAGTTTGAGCGTTAAGTGCTGTGACAAGAACAAAGAATAGAAAACATAAAAAGTTTTTAAGTTTCATAAATACAATATTTTTAGGTTTTTAATCGTATTGTGGCTTTTAAGAATTTGCTTTTAAAGTAAATTGAATTTAATATTCAATAAATAAATTTAAAAGGTACTATGATTACATAAAAAGAATCCCTTATCCCATTTATAGGGATAAGGGATTACTATTTTGAATCTTAATTTTTAACTAATTTAATAGTTTGTGTTGCATTTGCAGAATTTACTGTTGCGAAGTAAACCCCTGCATTTAAGCTAGATGCATCAACATTAATTTGGTTAGAAGCAGCTGCTGTAGCAGTCACAACTTTACCTAATACATCTACAATTTGAATTGAAGTAATTTGTGCGTTGTCTTTTGAAGAGAATGTCCAACTATTGTTAGTAGGATTAGGGTAGACACTGAATTTAGTATTACTATAAGTCGCTGTTGACAAAGTATCTGTAAATGTCCACTCTCCAGTAGCTCTATTAAAGTCAACGTTATAAGTTGGGCCCCAAGGAATGAAGATGTCACCACCGCCTCCATCAACACCGTTTTGTGATGTACCAATCAAGGCTAAATTGTTAGATCCATTTCCACCTGCATTACAACCATATTGAGTTGACCAATCGTGA
>CANCJZ010000309.1 GCA_947378465.1 Flavobacteriaceae bacterium | reverse complement strand
TACAAATAGATGATTTGGTTTATACTTATAATGACCAAGACAATAAAAATCAGTTAAAGGAGGTGCATGATACTACTAATCATCCCAAAGGATTTTTAGATGACGACAGCACTAACAATGACACTGATTATTCCTATGATGAAAATGGCAATATGACCAGTGATCTTAACAAGCATATTTATCAAATTCAATACGACCATTTAAATTTACCAACAGAAATAAACTTTGACTCAGGAGACAAGATTACTTATCTTTACAATGCAACAGGACAAAAGGTAAAAAAGACAGTTTTGCAAAGTGATACTACTACCGATACTGATTATTTAGATGAATATCAATACACGGGAGGTGCTTTAAACTTCTTCCCTCATCCTGAAGGCTACGTAAAAGTAACGCAGTGCACGCAATGCCAACAAGGCCATCAAACACAGTTTAACTATGTTTATAATTATGTAGACCACTTAGGTAATGTGCGATTGAGTTATGGTTATGATACTCATGACAACGTTCTTAAAATAATGGAGGAGAATCATTATTACCCGTTTGGATTGAAGCACACGAGATATAATACTACTAAAAAACAATATTCACTTGACTATAATCCTTATGAAGGACCTGGAAGTATCAGTGCTAAAATTGCAGTAGTACCTGGTGATGCAAATATTCTAAATAAGTATAAGTACAACGGCAAAGAATACCAAGACGAGTTGGGGCTTAACATGTATGACTATGGCGCAATGCTTTATGACCCCGCTTTAGGTAGAAGAAATAATATAGACCCTAAAGCTGAAACTTCAAGGAGATGGTCACCATATAGTTATGCGTATAATAATCCAATATTCTTTGTTGACTTAGATGGAATGAGTGCTGCCCCGCCTGATGAATATGTATTTAAACAAGATGGTAGTTTTAAAGAAAAGATAGAAAAATCTGGAGAAGATTATATAAGAATTGATAAAACAAGTCTTAAAATTAAATTTGCAGACCCAGTAAATGACCCTAAAGCTATTGATAATAAAGAAATAACAAATCTTGTAGTTGTGAATGATAAGGCTATTGATAATGAACTATTTAAGTCTGGTGTTTACGACAAAACTAATCAAGAAAACAAATACGATTATATTGAAAAAGAAAGTAATCAATCCAATGAAGAAGGTCAGGGGAAAATGGATTATGTTACTCACAATCTAGATTTAATGGGGCAACAAACAGGCGATGGCAAATCAGTTATTCCAATTTCTAGTCCATCGACATTGTTTGTTTCAAATACCGAAAGTGGACTTGTAGCTCATAATAATTATAATTTTGGAAATTTTTTATGGGGTGCTGGAGCTAAGGCATTAGGTTTTTCAGAAACAGTAGCCAAAGCAGGAGCAAATTGGAATAATTTTTGGCATGATAAAATCAGTAAATTTCATTTAGATTCAAAAGATGACCAATTTTCTATAAGTATTGGATTTGAATGGAAAAAACCTAAATTTTAAAAAAGAACCTAATAATTATAAAAGATGATAAAACTTAAAATTTTAACATGCATAATTTTCATAAATTTTTCAATTGGCTGTAATGAAAGACAATCAAAAGAGAATAATTTTGAAGTGGCTAAAAATGCAATCGAAGGATTTAAAGGAATAAGTTTTAATATATTTAAAAATTGGAATATTAGTACAAGAGATAATTCAATTTTTGTATTTGATTTTATAGAAGCAAAAAATTATTTTGGTTTTTTAATAAAAAAAGACAATAACGAATTTCTTATAAAAGACAAGTCTCCGCTAGGTAATAAATTTTTTAAAATTGCTGATTATTCAGAAATTGAAGCAAATAAACTTGGACTCTCTAAAGATAAAATTTATGATGTTGTCAAAGCGTTCAACAAGACTAATTGCTCAGATATTTTTTATATTGAATCTTTTGATGGGGTGTTAATCAAAAAAGATAATATTGAAATTATGTATTTGCTATCAAAGAAAAAGATAGAAGAAGTGCCAAAAGATTATATAAAAATTGATGAGAATTGGTATTTTTTAAAATAGTGGGAATGGAATTTGCGGGTAATGTACCAAAGTTAGAGATGAAATTAAATGCAACTTTTCAAACTCTTATAATTATAAGTACAATGGAAAAGAGTACCAAGACGAGTTGGGGCTTAACATGTACGACTATGGGGCAAGGAATTATGACCCTGCTTTGGGTAGGTGGATGAATATTGACCCGTTGGCGGAGAAATTCTATCCCGTGTCTCCTTATATATACGCAATAAATAATCCTGTTTATTTTGTTGACCCAGATGGAAATGAAATTAGAATAGGAGAAAATGTCTATGGATACGAAAAAGACAGAGATTATTCAAAATATGCTGAAGGATTTGAGAGAGATGCATACGTGGCATTAGATTATCTTTATAGTTCGGGAGCAATGAATGTTACTTATGGAGAGGGAGATAATACTCAAAATATTAATGTAATGGATGCGATGATAAATGATAAGGAAAATAGCGTCTCAATTGTAGAAGGTACAGATAAAAACCCCCATAATTTTATATCCAACAAAGACGATAAAAATAATGCAACAATTTTATTTAGAGGAGATAAAGGTTCTGCTTTTCTTAAAGATGCCAATGGAAAATGGGAAGCAAATAATTTTGGATATAATTCTCCAGCAGGTAATTTAGCTCATGAAATTATGCATGGATATAATAAATTTAACGATAGTAATTTCCAGACGAGATTGGAAGACACTTCCACTCAAGGACAAATTAGATTTAGTGATAATTTAGGAAGCTTTGACCTTAGTTTCACCAATAAAGAAGAACAATACAATACAACTATGACAAATCAAGTTCTATCTAATTTATGCGAGGATACAAGGACAAATTATATGGCTAATCCAATTGCAACTCAAGGAGTAACTTCAAACAAACCATCCAATTAATTAAATTCCTAATGAAAAACTACCTATTTATAATCATTTTCGTATTCATGCAAATATTTGAATCATGTTCAAATGT
>CANCJZ010000308.1 GCA_947378465.1 Flavobacteriaceae bacterium | reverse complement strand
GAAAAATAGACAAAGTTGGTATGTGAAGTGATACAGGGGATGTTTAAATTTTGCAATTGCTCTATGGTATATTTTCTGGCTTCTTGATTGAGTGCAATGGTATCAGTCACCAATTTATCATCCTTTAATGAGGCTATAGCTGCTGCAGCCGAGACAACACTGATACTTGCATTTGGCGAAAACTGCAATTGATTTAATTCCATAATGTTATCAGGGTGCGCCATTGCATATCCAATACGTGAACCTGCTAAGGCATATACTTTGGAAAAGGTTTTGACTATTATTAAGTTTTTATTCTCCTTTACCTGATTTGCAAGTGAGGGTTGGTTTGTAAAATCCAAGTAAGCTTCATCGACTAAAACTTTTGTTGTTTTTGTGGCTTCATTAATAAAATTCAGCAGTGCTTCATTGGTGCAAATGGTACCCGTTGGGTTATTGGGATTGCATATATAAACCAATTGTGTATCGGGTTCAATTGCTTTTAGCATTGCTGTCAAATCGTTCTTTTTATCCGCTGTTAATGGGATTGCTATTTTTTTAAGGCCGGCATTTTCCGCTGTTACTGTCCAATAATCAAAGGTGGTTTCTGCTATAATTAAATTACCTGGTTTTCTAGAGCAATACAGGGCCACTAAATTTAATAGTTCCGAGGAACCTGCGCCCAATAGTATGTTTTGTGCGGTTAAGTTATGCTTTACGGCAATTTTCTCCATTAGTTCCTCGGTCATTTCCCAATTATAGCGATTGCTGGTGTTTATGTTTTCCAACATGGCATTTTTGGCTAAAGTTGATGGTCCGTAAGGATTTTCATTCGATCGTAAACGAATTGGATCTGTATCATTAGTAGCATCAATTATGCTTTCTGATTTTGGACTTGCAAAATTCTCTAATGGCATAATTCCTGCTCCAACCAATGCCAATCCCGTTTGTTTTAACCAATTTCTTCGATTATTCATACAATTTAATTTGAAACATTAACCACAATTTTTAAAAGTAATCAATGTGTCTTTTATATTTGGTTTTGTTACAGTTTATTATTTGGATTGCTGTTGTTTGAAAACAAACTAGTCGTTATAATTAGCGATAATGTAGTTTAATAATAGCTTTCGATTTAAGAGTTTGAATCGTGATTTATTAAAAGTCCGCAAAAAATGATTCTTCAGGATTGGTCCGGATTTTATGACCAATTTGGATTTCAATTTTTAGAATTAACGATTGAATCCTTTTAAATAGTTTTTTTTAAGTCCCATTGCTTTTGCTATTTTATTCAAATTAATAAAATTCTCAACGAATTATGGGCCAGCCAAGCAAATATAAACTGTCCTTTTTTTTGCAGACTTGTTGTTATTTTGACATACTCATACGCCTTAGGAAGCGATAAAACAAACTCAGACATAACTATAAATTGAAACAAAATAGTACTAAATTCATTTTGCTTACTATCAATTGTAAATTCATTTTATATATTTGCGTGAATAAAATCAACTAAATATGAAAAAATTATTACTTTACATTACAATATTAACTTTTGGAATAGGATATTCACAAAACGTTTTTCATGATGATATCAGCTCCTATACTGCAGGCACCGATTTGAATGGCAATGGGAGTTGGACAAACAATTCGTCCAGTGCGGGGACAGGCTCATGTACTGGAGCATTATGTACAAACTCGCAGGTATTCACAAAAAACATGAGCTATACTAATTATGGAAGTACCACTAAGTGTTTGACTTTAGCACCTGATTTGGATGGTTGTGGGCATTTGTTTACTCCAGTAACTACGGGTGATATGTACGTTGGATTTATGTGTAATATTTCAACTTCAGTAACTAGTCCAAATGATTTTTTTAGAGTTTGCAGTGGAAACTCTTTGAATACGACCTTCCGAATTTTTATCAAAACGGTTTCCGCAAGTAGTTTTGCAATTGGTATCAGCAAAGGAGCTAGTGGTAATGCTGTAGCATATACAAACAGTAGTTATAGTTTCAACCAAGATCATTTAATCATTTTAAAATACACCCAATCATCGGGTGCTGCAGATGATGTATTGAATTTATATGTTGATCCTGTAATGGCGAATGGAGTTCCTTTGTCAGCTGATGCAACTACAAGTTCAGGGACTGATCAAGCAGGCAATGTCGATCGTTTGGTGTTTAGACAAAACGCAACAAATACCCCTACTGGATTTGCAAGTTTGGTTAGTGTAGCATTGTCTTGGACTGGATTAATTTTTTCAAACTTAACTTCAAATGAATTTCAAAAAGCTTCTTTTGTTATTAACACCAGCGAGGTTAAATCGGGAAATTTCTCCCTGCAATCGAAGCAAAACCTATCTAATGCGAGTTTGAAAATTTATAATTTAGAGGGTAAAATCATAGAAAACAGAACCCTATCTATATTGGAAGATTGGAACACCCTAACTATTAATCCTATTCAAAATTCAGGGGTTTATATTCTTGAAATTACTTCTAATGAAATCAACTATAATCAGAAATTTATAGTAGAATAAATCGCTTTTTGGATTTAAAAATACTCTGCAAATCGTTGGTGTATTGCTTGTAATTAATTGAGTTTATAAATATCATCATAAGTAACGTATTCTTTTCTTGAGATTGTATACATTAGTTTGCCATTTTCATCTAAAATCAAGCCTACACTTTCATCAGTTTTAGGAAAATAGATTAAGTAACCTCTACCATCTTCTAATTTAATCCCATATGTTTCTATGGAGTTTTCAGACTTTACAGAATTTTGTGTATAATCATAGGTTTTGGATTCTCCTTTTTGGTCTTTTAAAGTAAATTTATTGGGAGCAAAGTTAATTTCAAACTTTTGATTTTTACCATCCAATGCATGCCAATTGCCTTGGTAAGTATCAGAACCTTCACAAGAAATTAGAAAATTAGCTAATACTAGAATTAAAATAAGTTTTCTCATAATGACCATTTAATTTAGATTTTGAAATAATAAAGTTAATAATGCAGGTGAAATTGCTATAATTTCTTAGCTAAAATAATGTTTT
>CANCJZ010000307.1 GCA_947378465.1 Flavobacteriaceae bacterium | reverse complement strand
TCCTCAAGTATCAATAGTTCACCAACGGATGCTGGTTTAAATTGCTTTAGCTGCCATGATAGAGGAGTTGATAATAATGGGCATTATCAAGCACCTCAACCTCATTATATAGCATTAAGTCATGTATTTGGAAAACCAATTGCCCCTTAATATAAATTTGCATAAAAAAAATTAAAAACTATATTTGTTAATATATTTAAAATTAAAAACATGAAAAACAGAATATTAGTACTATTAATGTTAGGATTAACAATTAATGCTATAGGCCAATTTTCTACAGGAGTGAGTGGTTTAGCAGCATTGAACACAAACATTAAAATAGATACTACTCCTACAACAGTGACAATGACATTAAAAGGAAATAGTACTCGTTGGTTAGGAATTGGATTTGGAGGTAATACTATGGCAACTACCACAGATATGTTTATTTGGAATGACACTGCTGATAGAGATTATACACTCGACACATCAAGTAATAGTGGGCACAATATGCCTTTGCCAGATGCGGATCAAAGTTGGACAATAGTTTCTGATACAGTTATAGGAGGAATAAGGACTATAGTTGCTACTAGACCGCTAGTATCGGCAGGTGATTATACATTCTTAAATAATAGTTCTTTTATTCAGATACTATTTGCTCAAGGGGATACTACTACTTTGGCCTATCATGGGACATCTAATGTACATAACTCTTCACAAATAACTAGATTTTTTCTTGCTTTGGAAGATTTTTCCATCGATGCTCCTAGTTTATATCCAAATCCAACAAAGGGTAATTTTATAATCAAAAGTAAAACCTGTATCGATGCGATTAAAATATATAGTCAAACAGGGGCCGTGGTAAAAACAATAGCTATAGAAATCCCAAAGGAAGAAAATGAAATCAATGTAAGTGATTTAGCTAGCGGAATGTATATAGTAGAGTTGCAAAATGGCGAACAAAAGAGTTATAAAAACTTAATGGTAGAATAATTAGGGAGTTTTAAATAAAAGCAGTTTTTTTGAATAATGAAAAAAGGAATGGGTGTAAAAAGCTATTCATTTTTTTTCTTTTAGGAAGGTGAATATATCACTAATAAACCAATTTAATATTATAGATAATTAATAGTAAATTATTGTGCTTGTAAATGATTAACAATGAAGACTAATTTGATTTTATTATAAACATCTCATTCATGTTTACACAATTTAATATTTACTCCCAAGAATCTACATCCCAACAAATAATTCAAAATTCATAACTCATAACTAGTTCACCTTCCTTTGTAATGAGAACTACTTATAGCGTAATTAGTTCACGTTTCTTTATAATGAGAACTACTTATAGAGTAACTAGTTCACCTTCCTTTGTAATGAGAACTACTTATAGCGTAACTAGTTCACGTTTCTTTATAATGAGAACTACTTATAAAATAACTAGTTCTATTTTCTTGATTACTATAAATATTTTCTATTGAAATTAGAAGTAAAAGCAAAGAAGCAAGAAGCAAGATGTTTTGGTTAGAGTATGGAGAAAAGAATATAGAGAAAAGAAAGATGCAAGAAGCAAGATATTGCGTTTAGATTAAAGAGAACAGAACATAGAAATTAGAAGAAGAAGCAAGAGGCAAGAAGCAAGATTTTGTAGAATTTGAATGCCCCGTCAAGGGAGACATATTGGTGGCAAAATGATTGAAGCTAACAATAAGTTCCGTAGGTACGACATATATCAAGAGCTATAATCACGATAAATATTCACGTCTCGAACCCTCGCAGGGTTTAAACCCTGCGAGGGTTGGAAAAAAAAACAATTAGAAAACGGTCAACACTAATCAGGGAAGTTCAAATAGAGAAAAGAATATAGAGAAAAAAAGAAAGGCACTAAGCAATATCCGGTTTCCCGCCTATTGCCTAATGCCTATAGCCTAAAGCTAAAATAATAACTATCTCAGCACCGCTCCAGCTTCGGTTTCGAAGTTGGATTGTAGTTTGCCCATAATTTTATCAATTTGAGTATCGGTTAAAGTTTTGCTGTTATCTTGAAGGATAAAGCTTAATGCGTATGATTTTTTACCTTCAGGTAAGTTTTTACCTTGATATACATCAAATAAATTGATGTCTTTTAATAATGATTTCTCGGTTTGACGCGCAATATTGTACAAGGTTTGGTAGGATACCGCATCGTCAATCAATAGTGCTAAATCACGGCGTACTTCTGGATATTTTGGAATATCTTGAAATTTGATTTTGTTTGATAATAATTTCAAAATCAAATCCCAGTTAAAGTCGGCGAACAATACCTCTTGTTTGATATCAAAACTTTTCAAGATGGATTTAGTCACCGTTCCTAATTCTACCAAAATGTCATTGCCTACACAAATACAAATTCCTTCAGCAAATACATCGGAGGTCATTGGTTTCTCTTGTGTTTTATCATATCCCAAACGAGATAGGATGGCATTTACATAACCTTTGAATAAAAAGAAATCTGATTTTTTATCGGGATTGGTCCACGATTCGTCTTTTTGGTTCCCCGATACAAACAAAGTCAAATGTTTTTTCTCATTATAACCTGAAAGTAATTTATGGTAGGTTTTTCCAAATTCAAACAAACGCAAATCGGAATTTCGTCTATTAATATTATAGGAAATAGCTTCCAAGCCCGAGAACAATAACGACTGGCGCATTGCGGATAAATCATTGCTCAATGGATTCAACATCATTACATTGTTCTCCTCTTTCAACTGAGCCGATAGTTTGGCATATTCAGGAGTGGTCAATGAATTGGCCATCATTTCGTGAAAACCTTGTGAATTCAATTGGTTAGCGACAATATTTTGAACCTTATAATCTTCTGTTCTTGGAGAATTGGCTACGGTGGCATTTAATTTTTTTGAAAAACTAATATTGTTGTATCCATACACTCTTAATATTTCCTCAATCACATCCACTTCGCGTTGAACGTCTACACGGTAGGAAGGAATGATTAATCCCAAACCAGCATCGGAAACACTATTGACCTTAATATCTAATGACGCTAAGATTTTTTTGATGGTTTCTTTTGGTAATTCTTGTCCAATTAATTTGGCGGTTTT
>CANCJZ010000306.1 GCA_947378465.1 Flavobacteriaceae bacterium | reverse complement strand
TGGCGTGTGTTGCTATGGAAATGTCGTGTGTTGTAATGGAAATGGCATGTGTTGCCATGGAAATGGCGTGTGTTGTAATGGAAATGGCATGTGTTGTAATGGAAATGGCATGTGTTGCCATGGAAATGGCGTGTGTTGTAATGGAAATGGCATGTGTTGTAATGGAAATGGCGTGTGTTGCTATGGAAATGGCGTGTGTTGCCATGGAAATGGCGAGTGTTATTAATGAAATAGTGGGTTTAAACCTTAAATTCTAATGTTTAAAATATCAATTTTAAGAAATTGAACAGAATTTTGTGGGGGACGACCAATTTCAAATATATTTTTAAGACTATATAAGTTAAAAAGGAAACACGAATTTCAAAACAAAATCACGCCAAGGAATTTGTTGATTAAACTCTAATCAAGTAAAAAATAAATATCAATATTCAATAACTATTTTCGATTATTTCTTTTTGGATTTTTTACGAATAATATCTTCTAAAACAGCTTTGTTAGGGTAGTTGATTACTCTAAGGGTAATCGTATCTTTTTTGGCAGTATGTCCTTCAATAATATATAATTTTCCTTTTTGATAAGGGATATTACTTTTATCAAAATCAATATCTCCATAAGTTAAAGTATTTTTGATGTCAAGAGTGTCAATCCAGTCTTCCGCTAATTTACGAGAGGCTTCGATACTATAATTAAAAGGTTTATTTCTTAAATCGTTTAAAACTCTAGCGTTTGGGAAATAATTACAACGGGTGTCTTTTCCAGATAAAACTACTGCAACAAAAAAACATCCCATAACTAATCCTACAAGGTAGTAGGCAAAACGTTGATAAAATTTCATATATATTTTTTTGCAAAAGTATAATATAAGAATGAAAATATACTTTTTATAGAATAAAGTTTTGGTTAAATATTAAAATTAAAACACAATCAGATTGATATCGCTGTCAGGGAGATTGAACCAGTTTCCAATAGCTTTATTTGTGAGTATTCCGTGATAAAGATACACTCCGTTTTTGAGTCCTTTGTTGCATCTTAAAGCGCTTTCAATTCCTCCATCATCAGCAATTTGCAATAGGTACGGAGTAATGATATTGCTAATTGATAAAGAGGCAGTTTTGGAATATCGCGAAGGAATATTTGGAACACAATAGTGTATAATGTTATTTTTGATAAAAGTTGGTTTCTCGTGCGTAGTGATTTCCGAAGTTTCGAAACAACCTCCGGTATCAATACTTACATCAACAATAACGGCACCTTTTTTCATATGTTCCACCATCGTTTCTGTTACGACTACTGGACAACGATCTTTGCCTCGCATTGCTCCAATGGCAACATCACAACGTCTTAAGGCTTTTAAAAGTGCTTTTGGTTGTACTGTAGAGGTGAAAATTCGTTGATTCAAATTATTTTGTAATCTTCTTAATTTAGTGATTGAATTGTCAAACACTTTTACACTTGCACCTAATCCTAAAGCGGTTTTTGCTGCAAACTCACCAACGGTTCCTGCTCCTATAATTACTACTTCAGTTGGAGGAACTCCAGTGATATTTCCAAATAACAATCCTTTTCCAAATTGATTGTTGATCATTAATTCAGCTGCTATAAGAATAGAGGCTGTTCCTGCAATTTCACTTAATGATTTTACGGCAGGGTAGGAACCGTCTTCGTCTTTAATGTATTCAAAGGCTAAAGCCGTTATTTTCTTTTTGGAAAGAGCTTCGAAATATTCTTTTTTTCTAGTTTTTAATTGAATTGCTGAAATGATGATTGAATTGGGTTGCATGATTTCAATTTCAGCCATAGTGGGTGGTTCCACTTTGAGCAGCATTGGACAGCTTAAAACTTTTTTGGTGTCATTTGTGATTTCAGCTCCTGCATCACTGTATTCTTTGTCGGAATAACTTGAGCTTTCACCTGCACCAGCTTCCATCATTACTCGGTGACCATGAGCCGTTAAGGAATTAACCGCATCGGGAGTAAGACAAATACGTCTTTCTTGATAACTGGTTTCTTTAGGAATACCAATAAACAGTTCACTTTTATGACGCATTATTTCAAGTTTTTCTTCTTGAGGGAGCAGTTGTTGCTTTGTAAAAGGAGTAAATGACATAGTTCAAATGAATTATGGCACAAGTTACAAAAAATTCAATAGTATTTGCAAGGACTTTATGAATATCAAAAAAAAGGATTCCCCTAAATATGTGGAATCCTTTTGATTTTATAATAAATATTTTAAAGTAAATAAATGGTTTCTTTAAGTCAAAACTAAATGTCGTTTTCCATCAGGAAGTATATCGATAGCGATACAACTGTGTTCCTCGGGGATTAGATTAGGAATGTTTTCAGCCCATTCAATAAAACACCAATTACCAGAAAATAAATATTCGTCTATTCCCATATCTAGTGCTTCAGATTCATTTTTTAATCGATATACATCAAAATGATAGAGATATTGATTTTCAGTAATTAAATATTCATTAACTAATGAAAAGGTTGGACTACTGGTAGGGTCGTTAATTCCAAGACATTTTGCCAAAGCTTTAATTAAAGTGGTTTTTCCAACTCCCATATTTCCATTAAAAAGAATAACCTTTTTAGGGTTTTCTTCAAGGATTTTTTTTGCGACTAGGTCTATTTCGTCTAGTGAAAATATAATCTCCATAGTGTATAAAATAACTTCAATTTAAATTGAAAATAATTATCTAGGATTAAAGGTTAAAAAAGGAACAATCACTTCCTCTAAGGATATTCCTCCATGCTGATAAGTGTTTCTATAATAACTTACATAATGATTGTAATTGTTGACATACGCCAAGAAATAATCATTTTTTGCAAAAATATAGGAACTACTCATATTTATAGTTGGAAGTCCAATTTTTTTAGGTTCCTTCACTGCATAAACCTCTTTGTCTTCATAAGTAAGACTACGTCCTGTTTTGTATCTTAAATTAAGACTGGTGTTTTTATCTCCTATTACTTTAGATGGATTTTTTACATTAATCGTTCCATGATCGGTAGTAATGATCAATTTGAATCCTAATTTTTGAGCTTGTTGCATGATATCTAATAATGGAGAGTTCTTAA
>CANCJZ010000305.1 GCA_947378465.1 Flavobacteriaceae bacterium | reverse complement strand
TGTTGGCTAATCATTTAGCGATGCTGAAATTGTTTTGGTTGGGAAATCAACAATTGGTTTCAGGACAAAATGAAAAGCACTATTCCACTTATACCTCCTATCAAGCGCAATTGTATACCTTGAATCCGTATTGGTATTATTTTGTGTTTTATAAATTTGACAAATTCAAAATCCGAAAAACCTTAGCGCTTTTAGGTATTTATTCCTTGGAAAAAGCCTTGCGTTACTATTCAATATACGCCGTTGCGGGTGCTGTTTTTAATAAAAAGTATTTCCTGCAATTATGGGACAAGCATCAACATACAGTGGACGAGGGATTGCAATTGTACAATGCTGTTCGTTATTTGAACCAACATAAAGACACTAATTTTGCGCATACGCATCAAGAGGTAGTGAAGACGGGATTTTTGTCCTCAGCGACTAATTCGGATAAGGACTATAAAGACGTCCGTATCGATATGTTTGCATTGAATGGCGTTTTGAATCAGGCGTGGTATACTGGACAATGGAATACCACTCAAGATTTATCCCTTGACTTGGATGAAACTACTATAGAAGACCTTTTGCGACAAGCCAATCATCCCAATGCTTCGAGCGAAGAATGGAAGAAATGGGTAAGTTGTTTTAAAAATCAATATATTGCCATAGGTTGCAAGATATAAGACTATGAAAGAAACCAACGACGAACATTCGCATAAAACCATCCTAAAGGCTACAGGGATATTTGGGTTTACCCAAGTGTTTAAAGTGCTTATTGGATTGGTGAGTTCGAAGTTAGTAGCGGTTTTGTTGGGGCCCGTAGGAGTAGGAGTGGTTGGATTGTTGAACAATGCACTGAGTATGATTACTTCCTTGACCAGTTTTGGATTCAACATCACGGGTGTGCGTGCAATTGCCTTGGCAGAATCTGAACACAAACCCGAAAAAACCGCAGAAACCATCCTTTTGTTAAATCGATGGTCGTTAGTGATTGGGCTGTTTGGTGCTTTGTTGTCATCCATTTTTAGTTATTCCTTAAGTCAATGGACTTTTGGAACGCCCAAATACTATTATTGGTTTATCATCCTCTCCATTAATTTTGTGTTGACGAGTTATACCGCAAGTAAGTTTGCCGTATTGCAAGGAATGCGAATGCTCAAAGCAATTGCGCTCTCTAGTGTGGTGAGCTCTTTGTTTATTACTATGGTGACCATTCCTTTGTATTATTTTCTCGGATTTGAAGGCATTTTACCCGTTATCATTACTTCCAGCGCGGTGAGTTTGTTGGTGAATATGTATTATACCCGCAAAATCAGTACGCAAAAAGTAACAATGTCCTTGAGTGAAACTTTTCAAAAAGGGAAACCATTAATGCGATTGGGGTTTTTGTTGTCGATCAATATTATTTTTGGGCAAATCTGTACCTATTTAATTAAATTATACCTGAACGGAAGTGGTACTTCCTCTCAAATCTTAGGATTCTATGAGGTAAGTACGGTAATCCTGGTGTCTTATCTTGGGATGATATTCAATGCGATGGGGAATGACTTTTATCCCCGTTTAACTAGCACGATTGACGATAATGTAAAGGTCAAACAATTGGTCAATAACCAAATTGAAGTGGCACTACTGTTAGTAGTTCCTGCTATCGTAGCCTTATATTTAGGCGCGCCTTTGTTGATTGATTTGTTGTATACTAAAGAATTTGTTGGAGTGTTGCCGATACTCAAAGCAGGCTTGTTTTCGGTAATCATCAAAGCAGTTATTTGGCCTTTGAGTTTTATTATTTTATCCAAAGGCGATAACAAACAGTATTTCAAACAGGAATTGTTTGGGGATTTTATGAATATCTTTTTGACGATATTATTCTATAAGTACTGGGGTTTACTAGGGATAGGCTTGGCGAGTGTTATTAACTTTAGCATTTATGGAGTGTATGTCTATGCGGTAGTGCAAAGAAAATACGCCTTTAGCTTTACTGCCGAATGTTGGACTTATATATGGAAAGCATTGTTGGTAGGATTGAGCGCTATGCTCTTGGTGTTTTTTGTGGATTATCCTTATGCCTATTATCCTTTAGCGGTATTGCTGTTGATTACTTTGATTTATTCGTATAAAAAATTAAACCAGTTGGTCGACCTGGCATTTTATTTTAATAAAATAAAAAACCGTTTCCGATAATTAATAACGATTCCACAAGGTTCTAAAGAATAGTTTGCTGCGCAAAAACAAAAACTTAGCGAGGAGTTTTATATCTTTTAGTTGATAAGCATTAATAATCTCGTAGTGTACTCTTTTTTGCAAAGCCAAATCTTCCTTTTTAGAGCGATTGAGTTGTAAAGCGTGGCTCAAAATAATATACGTTGAGTAGTTAATGGCACTGTTCTTTTTGATAAATTGACTTCCCAAGGAATTCGTTACCACTCTTCGATTGATTAAAATGGTATCTGTAAAATCAAAGTTATAATCGCGGGAAGCTCTAATCCAAAAGTCTAAATCCTCATAAGCTAGGTTTTCGTTATAGCCGTTGAGGGCGTCAAAAACTTCTTTCTTAATCATTGCCGTTACTGAGCAAATGCTATTTCCTCCTGAAAGCACATCGATATAGATATCGCCCGTGACTCTTTTTTGAAGTACCTTTTGCTGTTCATTGGTTTTGAAATAATAATCAATAAAAGCGCCTTCTTCATCAATCAAAGCTGCATTGCCATACACTACTGCTAATTTATCATAAGCACTGTTTTGGAATGTATTGACTTGCGTCATTACACAATCGGGTAGGAGCACATCATCAGTGGCAAGGTCAATGATATAATCCCCTTGTGCCATTTGCAAAGCTTTATTAAAGGATTTGGTATTGCCGAGGTTCGTCGGATTGGCAATAAAACGCACTTGAGGATGGACTTTAACCCATTCTTCAATGATACTCTTGGAGCGATCCGTACTATAATCGTCTACGATAATCATTTCAATGGACGGATAGGATTGCTGGATTACCGATTGCAAACACTCCACTACAAACTTTTCATGGTTGTAACAGAGACAAATGACCGTTATAAGTGGAGGGTTTTGCATAGAGAAGTCAAAAAGAGTTTTATATTTGTTACGAAAATAGGGATTAGCCAAT
>CANCJZ010000304.1 GCA_947378465.1 Flavobacteriaceae bacterium | reverse complement strand
AAATAAAAAAAACAATAAAAATTAGATTTCTAATTCGCATCGCATTTGAAATAATATTGTTGAATAAAATCATAATTATTAAATCTGTAAATCAAATTTTGAAAAGGCCTAAAATAGCGTTCTGTCTATTTTGTTGTGCAAAAGTAGATGCTTCAATCAAGATATTTATATTTATAATTTTTATGGAACCCATAAAGATATTTAATGCTCTTTTAGTACCTATAGTTTTTAGATGAATTCAAATGAGGTTGTAAATTACATTTAACAAAACAATGTGTTTACGTCAGCTGATATGTTTGTTGAATATCAACCGTTAACACAAAGTTTAAACTACTCTATTCCATAATTTCACTACAAACTTTAGAGGATGTATAAGTGTATGAACAAATATTTCATCGCTATAATTTAGCAAAGTAATTACGATTAAGGGAGCAAAAATTAATTCAAGATCCAAATACGATTCAAACTGGGTAAAAACAAACAAGAATAAGGTGATTAATGCACCTACAATTAATAGAAATTTACTTGAAATAGCATTCATTTGATGTAGTATTAAAATTAACTAGGCAAAGTTGAGCAAATAGATTCATAGTTTTTTATTTATATTTGTAATGCGACTCATTAAAATATTTTATGCTTTTTACACTCAACCAATTACTACTATTTCTCAAAACAGAACAAACACAAAACGACACTATAGCTTAAGAATAACTGCATTTAAACCAACCTTCAGTATCCATTCAACTCAATACTTTCAATATCAATTTGACATTTCATTAACTGAAGTCGTAGGGAATTTTGGGAGAGAAATAGCAGAAGCAACGTAGCATTTCATCACTATTAATTACAAACAAATGCTTTCAAAGGGCCATTATCATCTAAGCTAAAAATTTCGATAATTCGACGTAGAAAGATGTAATTCCTTTTTTTTCTAGCTGATTTTATACAACAACATTCAGGTATTGAATTATTAATGGATAACCAATAAAAACAAAGTTTTGGAGAGTTGAGAAAAAATGAAGTTGACTTTGCGCTGGCAATCATTTTACCAAATACATTAAGTTTTGAAAAAAATGATTTGTTACAAAACAAATTATATTTGGCAAAAAGTACAAAGACAAAAATAAAAAGGTCAAATCGACTAAAGAAACATTTAATGATTTGCCATTAATTTATAGAGAAAAAGAGTCTCTATGGAAAGCTTTTTTGAGAGTAATAATAGAACAGTGGTTAAAAAATGGAATTAATCTCCAATGGAACCGTTAAACAAGCATTACTTGCTAACTTGGAATATTCAGTAATGATTTTAATTGGTATTCTAAATGAATTACACAATGGAGAATTACAAATAATTCCTGTAAAAGGATTTTCAATCAAAACTATTTGGAGTTTGATTTGGTTAAAAGGTAAAAGCACTTCCCTATTTCATTGTTTTATCTCGAATATTAGGAAAAAGAGAAGGTACAAATTGTACATGAACAATTTAATTGGCATGAACAGTTTTGAAAGACGCTTTTTTGAAACTCCAACAAAAGTATCTTTTGAAAATTATAAATTTTTCAAAAAAGTATAATTTCAATTACATTTACACCATGAACTGGTTTTCCAAAATATTTAAACAAAACACTAAAGAAATAATTGACCCAATGAAAAAATTTCTAATCGTTGGTTTAGGCAATATAGGAGCAGAATATGTCAATACTAGACATAATATAGGATTCAAAGTCCTTGATCACTTAGCCAATAAAGAAGGTCTCTCTTTTGAGACTGTTAAATTAGGAGCTATTGCCGAATACAAAACAAAAGGAAGAACTTTATTCCTATTAAAACCTAACACTTATATGAATTTGAGTGGTAAGGCAGTAATCTATTGGATGGAGAAAGAAAACATCCCGAAAGAAAACATACTTGTCATTACTGATGATTTGAATTTATCATTTGGAACTATTCGAATTAAATCAAAAGGAAGCGACGGAGGCCATAACGGACTTAAAAATATTCAACTCTTGCTTAATAGTGTAGAATATCCTCGATTTCGTTTTGGGATCAGTGACGCCTTTAAAAAGGGACGACAGGTCGATTATGTTCTTGGGGAATGGGATGATGATGAAAAAACAAAACTACCAGAGCGTTTGGATTTAGCCGCCGAGATAATTCAATCTTTTGCTTTAGCGGGATTAAACAACACTATGAATACTTATAATGGGAACCCGTTGGGTGTAATTAAATGATTTGAATTTTAATATTATTAATTGGTCTATCAAAGATAAATTTGTTGATATATTGAACTAAAGTTAAAGAAGTTATTTTTGCTAGAATTCTTGTTTTAAAACCTTCAAAAGATTTGGCATAATTTCGTCTAATCATAAATTGGTCACATAACTGAGAAAACAATGTTTCAATTCTTTTTCTTGATTTTCTAAAGATATAAGGCTGTGTCTTATATTGTTTTTGATTTATTCTCAAAGGAGTTTCTAATTTTATATTTACTGTTTGAAATAAATCTAATTGAATGGTTTCTGACAAATAACCTCTATCGCCAATAAGTACACAATCAGACATTTGCTGTTTTATATTTTTCAAAAAATGCACATCATGCACTTCAGCTTTAGTAATATCTAACGAGTGAAAAACTCCAGTAACAGAACAAACGCCGTGAAGTTTATATCCATAAAACCAATTGTTCTGTGAAGCACAAAATCCTTTTGATGGAGCACTTTCAAATTCTTCTTTACAGATTTTGACCCTATTATGACGAGAAAATTTACATATCTCAAGTGGCATACTGTCAACAATGAAATAGTCTTCAAATTCTAAAAATTCTTTGGCTAATTTTCTTCTAACTTCTTCAGAAAACAAGAATAATTTTCTTCTTCTTTTATTAAACTGACTGCGTTCTAATAAATTTGGAATTTCATTCTGGTTTATCTGCATAAACAATGAGTTTTCACTATCAATAGACATGAATTCAGAGGTTAAACTCAAAGCAACTACTTCTATATCTGTCATTTTTACTTTTCTTCCTACTCCTGATTTGTACACTAAATCACAATTTAAAGAACTTATAACTTCTAAAACTCTAAAATAATTTTTAACTATATTTGTCATAGATATTGGTTTGTTTG
>CANCJZ010000303.1 GCA_947378465.1 Flavobacteriaceae bacterium | reverse complement strand
TGCCTAGCCCATTCTGGGCTAATTCTATACAACGTTTTATATATTGTTCATGGTTTTTCACTTTGCAAAAATAATGTTTTGTTTTTTAGGTTGTAGGTTTTTTTAGGTTTTAGGTTTTTTTAGGTTTTAGGTTTTAGGTTTTTTAGGTTTTAGGTTCGAGACGTGAATTAAGAACTTAAAAATAAGGCTTAATGATTTTTACATAAGCTTTAATGACTTTTACATAAGTCTTAATGATTTTTACATAAGGCTTAATGACTTTTGCAGGAGGCTTGTTGATTCTTGCAGTTGTCTTGTTGATATTGAAAGTTGTCTTGTTGATTCTTGCAGTTGTCTTGTTGATATTAAAAGTTGTCTTGTTGATATTGAAAGTTGTCTTGTTGATCCTTGCAGTTGCCTTGTTGATATTGAAAGTTGTCTTGTTGATTCTTGCAGTTGCCTTGTTGATATTAAAAGTTGTCTTGTTGATTTTGGCAGGAGCTTTAATGATATTTGCAGGAGTCTTAATGATGTTGGCAGGAGTCTTAATGATTTTGGCAGGAGCTTTAATGATATTTGCAGGAGGCTTAATGATGTTGGCAGGAGTCTTAATGATTTTGGCAGGAGCTTTAATGATATTTGCAGGAGTCTTAATGATGTTGGCAGGAGTCTTAATGATATTTGCAGGAGTCTTAATGATTTTGGCAGGAGCTTTAATGATATTTGCAGGAGTCTTAATGATTTCTACATAAGTCTTAATGATTTTTGGAAACAAAGGGTTGATAATGTTAAACCGAAGGGAGTAATGATTTTGAATAAAAAATAATCCTAAATTTGCTCACAACCCTATACTGCTTATGATTTATATTTTTGAGATAACTATTGTGCTACTGCTCCTTGTGCTAGGGGTGTTGATTTGGCGATTGATGCTGGTACAAAAAGAAAAGAAAGAAATTCAAAAAAGATATACTGTTTTACAAGATCGAGTGGATGGATTGCAATTGGATACATTGGAATCGCGATTGAATCCGCATTTGTTTAAAAATATTCTTAATTCGATTCAGTCGCATGCCTATCAAACATTTTTTGCTTTGGATAAATTGGCTCATGTGTTGGATTATATTTTATATGATAGCCAACAAAAATTAGTGACGCCGCGAGAAGAGATTGCATTTGCTATTAATTTGATTGAAATTAATAAAATTAAAATTAGCCCTTTGTTCGAGTTGCGAGTGAAAACGAAGGTTAATGAAAATGATAAGTTGTATGAAGAAGCTTTGTTGGCGCCTTTGATTTCGATTGATTTGATAGAAAACGCTTTTAAGCATGCGGATTTGCAGAGTGCAGATGCATTTATATCGGTGCTTTTTGAGTTTGAAGACCATTGTTTTTCCATGACCGTTTCCAATAAAATATCGGATAAAAAAGCGATGAAGAAAGAGCGCAGTGGCATTGGAGCGACCACCTTGGAGCAGCGCCTACGAATCATTTACAAAAATCATTTTCAACTTGAAAAACATATAGAACAGTCTATTTATACGGTTCAATTAAAAATTAATCTTCTTGACTACAAAAATCAAATGTCTATTATTGGATGATGAATTGCCAGGATTGACGTATTTAAAAATGCTTTGTGAGCAAATTCCAGAGTTAGAAATCGTCAAGGTGTTCAATGATCCTGAAAAGTTAGTAGCGGAGCTTCCGGTGCTGGATTTTGATTTGTTGATAACTGATGTTGAAATGCCTGGAGAGGACGGTTTGTCATTAGCGACCCAATTAAAGGGGAAGTTGGTGGTGTTTACCACGGCATATAAAGATTATGCAGCGGCGGCATTTGAAATTGATGCGGTGGATTATATTACGAAGCCCGTGACTAAGGAGCGGTTGCAAAAAGCGGTTCATAAAAGTTTGGAGCAGCTAAGGAATAGGGCACTGGCACCACTATTTGTAACGATGAATACGGATAAAGGGAAGACGTTGATTTATTTTGATTCAATACAATCGATCAAGGTTTCTCCGACGGATAGTAGAGATAAAGAGGTGTTGTTTGAAGATGATTCAATATTGATTTTAAAAAACATCAATTTTGATAGTTTGATGCAGCACTTACCAAAGGAAGAATTTTGCCGAATTAATAAAAAAGAGATCGTTGCTTTTAAGGCAGTTCATTCCTATAGTCATAATGAAATTGTGTTGAAGAGTAGGCTGAAAACAGGTCAAAGGATACGGCTGAATTTGAGTGAAACCTACCGTTCCTACTTTTTAAAAAATATAAAAACATAACTTATTGCAAAGTTTTTCGTACTTGTTACATTGGGCATAAAATAGGGATTGAAAAGCTTTATTTGTCCAAATGGTCTTCCCATATTTGTAGTGTTAAATGCTATAAATCAAAAAAAGAGACGTATGAAAAGTGTAAAAAATTCTTTTTTCTATATTGCGATAATTGGGGGCTTTTCGAGTTTGATGTACTGGATAATTCTAAAGGGGAAACTACTTGAAGTAGGTTCCAAAGGGATTATGGAGGTTCAACCGAAAGGGCATTGGGGTGATTTTGTGAGTTCGATGCAGCATAATTTGGAGCATCCCTTGTCGATATTGTTGGCGCAAATTATTACCATAATATTGGTAGCGCGACTTTTTGGGTGGATTTGCAAAAAGATAGGTCAACCCTCAGTGATTGGTGAAATCATTGCGGGTATTGTATTAGGGCCGTCCTTGATTGGTCATTATTTTCCAGAAATGTCTGCTGCTTTATTTCCAAAAGATTCGTTGGGGAATTTACAGTTTTTGAGTCAGATTGGTTTGATCCTTTTTATGTTTGTGATTGGGATGGAGCTCGATTTGAAATCATTAAAAAACAAGGCTCACGATGCAGTAGTGATCAGTCATGCAAGTATTATTATTCCGTTTGCTTTAGGCTTAGGCTTGGCGTATTTTATCTACCCATCTTTTGCTCCAACCGGAATTGCCTTTACTTCCTTTGGATTGTTTTTAGGGATATCGATGAGTATCACAGCCTTTCCTGTTTTGGCGCGAATTGTGCAGGAACGAGGGATTCACAAAACCAAGTTGGGGACAATAGCCATTACTTGTGCGGCAGCCGATGATGTTACGGCTTGGTGTATTTTAGCGGCGGTAATTGCGATTGTTAAGGCGGGTTCGTTTAC
>CANCJZ010000302.1 GCA_947378465.1 Flavobacteriaceae bacterium | reverse complement strand
CAAGTAGTGATTTTTGGAGAAAAAAGAATATCGTGACCCAGTTTGGAAATACGTGCCTCAATATAACGGGAAGCCGCAGCGCTGTCACCGGTAAGGATGTTCCCCCAGTTTCCCTGCATATCGATAATCAAGTCCTTTTGACCAATTTGCACCATCGCATCTCCAATACTAGCATCCCCGTGAGGATGGTACTGCATGGTATGCCCCACAATGTTGGCCACCTTGTTGTAACGTCCGTCATCAAGCTCTTTCATCGAGTGCATGATACGGCGTTGTACGGGCTTGAATCCATCTTCGATAGCAGGAACGGCACGCTCCAAAATCACATAGGAAGCATAGTCCAAAAACCAATCTTTGTACATTCCTGTAACCTTGGTAATGGTATCCTCTGGATTCTCATCATTTTCATAAAAATGATTGCCACCCGAAACCGCGAAATCATCAAAGCCTTCCTCCGCAGTAGCATCGTTTAGGCCTTCGTTAGTTTCCTCGTCTTCGTTTGGGATGATGTTATCTTCTTCTTCGTCTTTCATTCTTTTTTATAAAATACTTTTCCAACACTATTGATATGTTCTTTTAAGCTATCGGATTGCAACAAATTGTAAATAGAAACATCAAACAGATAAGGAATATAACTTTCGTCTAATTCGTCAATGATGTTCGATAATTCAGCATTTGCAACGCTTCCCTTTAGGGTTAAATCAATATCAGAACCTTTTTTGTAATCGCCTTTTGCTCTCGACCCATAAATGATGACCTCTTCAATACTTGGATATTTAGTGAAGATTGCTTGTACTTCAGTTATTGTATTTTGAGGCAAACCAAACATTTATACGTTTTCCATTTTTATTTTGAGTGTTTCAAATTCAGCTCTATATTCTGAAAATATCAGCTCTACTATTCGCAACATTTCTTGTTCATCATAAGTATGCGACATTAAATTTCTGGATTTAATCATATCCATCCATACCTCAGCATTTTGTAGTAAGCCTACGTTAAATGCTATTCTAATCGCATTTTTGCTCCCATAGATTTCATCATAGCCTTGAAATTCCAAGAAATCTTTTAAGACTTTCCAAGAAAGTTCTTGAGTTACTTCAAACACTTGAATCACACCTTGACTCTCTAATGTTGACAAGGTTCTTGTCTGATAGAGTACATTAGCCATTTCCAATTGCTCTAAGGCTTTTGTATAATGTTCAAATCTTTGTTTCCAGCGCAACTCTTCCATAACTCCTCTATTTATCTACCACATCCAATTCCACCTTTAAATTATTGATAATAAAGGTTTGTCGGTCGGGAGTGTTTTTACCCATATAAAACTCTAACAAGGTTTCAATAGAAGTGGCTTTGTCGAGCATTACAGGATCCAAACGAATATCTTGCCCAATAAAATGCTTGAACTCATCTGGTGAAATCTCTCCTAATCCTTTGAATCGGGTGATTTCTGGTTTTGGTTTCAGCTTTTCAATGGCATTAACACGTTCGTCTTCGCTATAGCAATAGATGGTTTCCTTTCTGTTTCTCACACGGAACAGTGGGGTTTGTAAAATATACAAGTGGCCATCTTTAATCATTTCTGGGAAAAATTGCAAAAAGAAAGTAATCAACAACAAGCGAATGTGCATCCCGTCGACATCGGCATCGGTTGCAATTACAATGTTGTTGTAACGCAAATCCTCCATCGACTCTTCAATATTCAATGCCGCTTGTAGTAAATTGAATTCTTCATTTTCATACACTATCTTTTTGGTCATTCCATAAGAGTTCAACGGCTTACCGCGCAAACTAAATACCGCTTGGGTATTCACATCACGACTCTTTGTAATTGAACCCGAAGCCGAATCACCCTCGGTAATAAAAAGGGTGCTTTCCAGATAGCGTGGATTTTTAATATCCGTTAGATGCACTCTACAATCGCGTAGCTTTTTGTTGTGTAAGCTGGCTTTTTTAGCGCGATCCTTTGCTAATTTTCGAATCCCTGAAAGTTCCTTACGCTCGCGTTCTGCTTGCAATATCTTGCGTAACAAGGCATCGGATACTTCTGGATTTTTATGTAGAAAATTATCTAATTTCGTAGTAATAAAATCGTGGATAAAAGTACGCACCGTTGGCCCATTCGGACCAATATCCGTAGATCCTAATTTAGTTTTGGTTTGCGATTCAAACACAGGCTCTTCCACCTTAATCGATACCGCAGAAACTATCGACTTACGAATATCTGAAGCCTCAAAACCTTTATTATAAAATTCTCGAATGGTTTTTACAATAGCTTCACGGAAAGCATTTAAATGTGTTCCCCCTTGAGTGGTGTTTTGTCCGTTGACGAAGGAGTGGTACTCTTCCGAATATTGCGACTTACTGTGCGTAAGCGCTATCTCAATATCTTCGCCACGCAAATGGATGATTGGATATACTGAATCTTCTTCGGTAATGGTTTCTTCTAATAAATCTTTTAATCCATTATCCGAATAAAACTTCTCACCGTTGTAATAAATAGTCAATCCCGTATTGAGGTAGCAATAGTTTTTGAGCATTCGGATGACATACTCATTACGGTATTTATAGTTTTTGAAAATGGTTTCATCTGCCACGAAAGCAACTTTAGTTCCTTTGCGTTTGGTAGATTCTATTATATCTTCTTCTAAAGTTAGATTACCCGCTGAGAATTCGGCGGCTTTTTGTTGGTTGTCACGAACGGACTCCACGCGAAAGTAATTGGACAAGGCATTCACGGCCTTGGTTCCTACTCCATTCAATCCCACCGATTTTTTAAAGGCTTTGGAATCGTATTTTCCCCCAGTATTCATTTTGGAAACTACATCTACTACTTTCCCTAACGGAATCCCACGACCGTAATCGCGAACGGTTACCATTTTGTCCTTGATGGTTACTTCAATAGTCTTACCCGCACCCATCACAAACTCATCAATACAGTTATCGAGAACTTCTTTCAGTAATATATAAATACCATCGTCTGGCGAAGAGCCATCCCCAAGCTTCCCAATGTACATTCCGGGACGCATTCTGATGTGTTCTTTCCAATCGAGTGAGCGTATATTGTCTTCGTTATAACTACTTTCGTCTGCCATTTGAAATTTATCGATTTTGTGCTAATATAGTGAATATCGAATAGTTTCTAAAGGACTTTTTGCCAAAGTTATCAAGAATGATATTGACAAAAAAAGTATTAAGATGG
>CANCJZ010000301.1 GCA_947378465.1 Flavobacteriaceae bacterium | reverse complement strand
TCCACTTCGCGTTGAACGTCTACACGGTAGGAAGGAATGATTAATCCCAAACCAGCATCGGAAACACTATTGACCTTAATATCTAATGACGCTAAGATTTTTTTGATGGTTTCTTTTGGTAATTCTTGTCCAATTAATTTGGCGGTTTTGTCAAAATTCAAGAACACTGAAAAGTCTTCTATCTTTTTAGGATAAACATCAATTACATCCGAAGTGATTTCACCACCTGCCACTTGTTGGATCAACATTGCCGCACGTTTAAGCGCATATTCTGTTATGGATGGATCAACTCCTCTTTCAAAGCGGAAGGAGGCATCGGTACTTAATGTATGGCGTTTAGCTGTTTTACGAATCGTTACAGGATTGAAATAAGCACTTTCTAAAAAGATTGTAGAAGTGTTTTCACTTACTCCAGAGTTTTTTCCTCCAAATACTCCTGCCATGCACATCGGTCCATTGGCATCGCAGATCATCAAATCGTCCTCGTGTAAAGTGCGTTCGACATCGTCCAAGGTGACAAACTTAGTGCCTGCCTCCACTGTTTTAACGATTACCTTTCCGTGGATTTTAGAAGCGTCAAAAGCGTGTAAGGGTTGTCCTAAATCGTGTAAGATATAATTGGTAACGTCAACAATATTGTTTTTAGGAGTTAATCCTAATGATTTTAAGCGGTTTTGCAACCAATCAGGAGAGGCTTTTACCGTGATTCCTGAAATAGTCACCCCACAATATCTTGGACATAGTTTGCTGTCTTTTACATCAACATCAATTTTCAACGTTCTTTTTTCAACTTTAAATGCCGATACAGAAGGCGTAATCAACTCGATGTTTTTGCTTTTTTGCAATAAACCAGCTCTCAAATCACGGGCTACACCGTAGTGCGACATCGCATCAGCACGATTTGGAGTAAGTCCGATTTCAAAGATCTCATCGTTTTCTATTTTCAATACTTCAGCTAGAGTAGTCCCCGGTTTTAACTTAGCGTCCAACACCATAATCCCATCGTGCGAAGTTCCAATGCCTAGTTCGTCCTCAGCGCAAATCATTCCGTGGCTTTCTTGTCCTCGGATTTTTCCTTTTTTGATTTCAAATTCGTTGCCGTCTTTGTCGTACAATTTAGTACCAATAGTGGCTACGGGAACTTTTTGTCCTGCTTCTACATTAGGAGCACCACATACGATTTGTACAATAGTTCCTTCGCCTAAATCAACAGTAGTCACTTTTAAACGATCGGCATCGGGATGTTTTTCACAGGTTTTTACTTCTCCAACAACAACTCCCACCAATCCGCCTTTAACCGATTGGTATTTCTCCACTACTTCTACTTCTAATCCTAAATCGGTAAGTAGGGTAGCGGTATCCTCTGAAGGCAAGTCTATTTTGATAAATTGTTTTAACCAGTTGTATGAAATTCGCATTGTAATGTTTTTTAAGCTTGCAAAGATAAGTATTGTAGCTTTTAGATTAAAATATATTTTTTGCAAATGATAGGCTTGTAGATATTGATAATATGATTAAAAAAAGAGGCTATTTTTTTGATATGTATAATTATTTTAACTCAAAATTTCACTCTTATCAATTTTGTGCTATACATTGAAATAATTGTGCTATTTTAATGAAGGGAATGAAATTACTTTTGGATAAATCAAAAAAATTAAACTTATGAGTAATTTAGTTCAACGACCACAATTTAAAGACAAGTATGATAATTATATAGGAGGGAAGTTTGTTCCTCCTGTTCACGGTAAGTATTTTGATGCCGTTTCTCCAATCGATGGAAAAGTGTTTTCACAAGCAGCTCATTCTACTAAAGAAGATTTGCACTTAGCTGTAGATGCAGCAAGCGAAGCATTCAAAACCTGGAGTAAAGTATCAGCCACAGATAGAAGTAATTTATTGTTTAAAATTGCACAAGTAATGGAAGACAATTTGGAGATTTTAGCCGCTGTTGAAACTGTGGATAACGGTAAAGCAATTAGAGAAACTATGGCAGCCGATCTTCCATTAGCAGTAGATCACTTCCGTTATTTTGCCAGTGTCATCAGAGCAGAAGAAGGTTCGGTGCACGAATTGGATCACCACACACTTTCTATGATTGTCAATGAGCCTTTAGGGGTAATTGCACAAATCATTCCTTGGAACTTCCCAATATTAATGGCGGTTTGGAAATTAGCTCCGGCTTTAGCTGCGGGTAACTGTGTGGTGTTAAAACCTGCAGAAAACACTCCAATTTCAATTATGGTATTGATGGAAGTAATTGGCGATTTATTGCCAGCAGGGGTGATTAACGTGGTGAATGGTTTTGGTTCCGAATTAGGAAGAGCTTTAGTGACTAACAAAAAAATCGCTAAAGCTGCATTTACAGGTTCTACCGCTACAGGTAGAATGGTAATGCAATATGCTACTGAAAATATCATCCCAGTAACTTTAGAATTAGGGGGTAAATCACCAAACATTTTCTTCCCATCGGTAATGGATGAAGACGATGCCTTTTTAGACAAAGCTTTAGAAGGTGCCGTATTGTATTGCTTGAACCAAGGGGAAGTATGTACTTGTCCCTCCCGTATGTTAGTACACGAATCCATCTATGACAAATTCATTGAAAAAGTATTGGAACGTGTGGCAGCAGTTAAAACGGGTAATCCATTAGATCCTACAGTGATGATGGGCGCTCAAGCGTCGCAAGTGCAAAAAGACAAAATTATGTCGTATTTGAAATTGGGTAAAGAAGAAGGAGCAGAATTGTTGATTGGTGGAGATGAAAACAAATTTGGTAACGATTTGGACGGTGGTTACTATATCCAACCAACGGTATTCAAAGGAAATAACAAAATGCGTATTTTCCAAGAAGAAATCTTCGGACCAGTATTGGCAGTGACGACTTTCAAAACTACGGAAGAAGCTATCGAAATTGCAAACGATACCATCTACGGATTAGGAGCAGGAGTTTGGACCAGAGATGCACACGAATTGTATATGGTTCCTAGAGCCATTCACGCAGGACGTGTTTGGGTCAACCAATACCACGCCTATCCAGCAGGTGCTCCATTTGGAGGCTACAAACAATCAGGTGTAGGAAGAGAAAACCACAAAATGATGTTAGACCATTACCGTCAAACTAAAAACATGTTGATTTCTTACGACAAAAATAAATTAGGCTTCTTTTAGTAGTTAGCTGTTAATAACTAAACCGCAAATTCGCAAAAGTTTCC
>CANCJZ010000300.1 GCA_947378465.1 Flavobacteriaceae bacterium | reverse complement strand
ATCGATGTTTATTATCCAGATGCCAAAATGATGGGGAGTTTGGCTAAATACCGTTTGATCCGAGGCTACCAATTGTTTTCTTTAGATTTTAATGAGCAATACAGTCATTTCTATATGTTGATGGCGCGTAAGAATTTAGATCAACCTTTAGGAGATCCTAAAAATACCTTAATCAAGTACAATGAAAAGATTGCCTCCAAATATAGAGCAGGATTAAGTTTTCGCTATTTATCCGATTATATAGGAAAAGCAGAATTAGAAAAAAGCATTCAGAATTTTACTGCCATTGCCACCAATCAATTGAGCAACGATGCCGAATTTGAAAAAATAATTAAAAATAATACTCCTAAAAATATTGATTGGTTTTTCAATATCATCGTCAATTCTAGAAAACTTATCGATTATAAATTCACACAAGTGAGTAAAACTAAAGATAGTGTATCATTTAGCATTAAAGACAAAACCAAAGTTAATATTCCCATCCCAATATACGGACTTAAGAAGAAAGAAATAGTATTTAAAGAATGGATCACTAATGTAAAAGCTGACAGTATTTATTCATTTAAAAGAAACGATGCTGATAAAATTGTTATCAATTATAAAAATGAAGTTCCTGAATACAATCAACGCAACAATTGGAAGTCCTTAAAATCATTTAGCTTGAGCAATCGTCCATTCAAGTTCAACTTTATGAAGGACATGGAGAATCCCTATTACAATCAAATCATGTATGTACCCTCGGTAGATTATAATTTATACGATGGGATAATTCCTGGAATGCGTATACACAATCGAACTTTTTTTGACAAACCCTTCATCTTTGATGCAACGCCATCGTATTCATTGCGCTCACAAACTTTATCTGGAACCTTTACAGTTGCAGTCTTACAATACAATAGAGATAAAAAACTATATGCTGTTCGCTATGGATTAAATGGTGATTACTACCATTATGCACCGGATGCCACTTATCAAAGATTAAATCCTTTTGTGAGCTTCCGTTTTCGTGAAAACGATTATCGTAACAATCACCGTCAAAACATAATGATTCGTCAAGTATATGTGAATCGTGAAAAAAGTAATTATGTAAAAAATACTTTTGAAGGAAGTTATCAAATTTATGATTTTAAGTATACGAACGTTTTAACTGAAATCACCAAACATTTCAGTTATGCAACAGATTTACAATTATCCAAGAATTTCGGAAAAGTATCCGGAGAAATAGGTTTCCGTCGTTTATTCAAAGACAACCGTCAAGTAAATCTTCGTGTATTTGCAGGAATGTTTTTATACAACAATTCGGATTCCCCTTACTTTAATTTTGCTTTAGATCATCCTACAGATTATATGTTTGATTACAATTATCTAGGCCGTTCAGAAAGTACAGGCCTATTCAGTCAACAATACATCACTTCCGAAGGAGGTTTCAAATCAAAGTTATACAACCCCTACTCGAATCAATGGATTACAACAGCAAATGCAAGTTTTAATATTTGGAATTGGATTGAAGTTTATGGAGATGTTGGTTTTTTAAAAAACAAAGGCATAAAAGAGCAATTTGTATATGATAGTGGTATACGATTTAATTTAGTTACTGATTATTTTGAATTGTATTTCCCTGTATGTTCAAATAATGGATGGGAAGTATCTCAAGGACATTATGCAGAAAAAATACGATTTATAGTAGCTTTTAGTCCTAATACCTTAATCAACCTATTCACTAGAAAATGGTTTTAAGCATTAGAGACAGTTCTTAATAATTGCACTATATTCAACATTAAACACATTATTTTAAATATTAATCAAAATAGACTGTTTTATTAACTTTCTTTTTATCAATAATTAAATTACATTTTTCACAACAAAATCTAAAAGGAAACCTTTTTTTAGTTAAATTTGTTTTTTTTTCATCCTTTTTGAATTATGACGGAAACACAAACCAAAGTTGAAATCACTTTTGAAGATTTTAAATCCGAAGTTTTAAATGATTATACCATTGCCAGCACCAGCCGTGAATGTAGCTTGTTAGGACGACGTGAAGTACTAACTGGAAAAGCTAAATTCGGTATTTTTGGTGACGGTAAGGAAGTACCTCAATTGGCTTTAGCAAAAGCGTTTAAGAATGGAGATTTCCGTTCTGGCTATTATCGCGACCAAACCTTTATGATGGCTATTGGAGCAATGACTATTGAACAGTTTTTTGCTGGTCTTTACGGACATACAGATATTAACCACGACCCTATGAGTGCTGGAAGACAAATGGGTGGCCATTTTGCAACGCATTCCTTAAATGAAAAAGGAGAATGGAACAACTTAACGCAACAAAAAAACTCAAGCGCTGATATTTCGCCTACAGCAGGTCAAATGCCACGTTTGTTAGGATTAGCGCAAGCTTCCAAAATATATAGAAATGTTGCTGGAATAAATCAAAACTTATTCTCTGAAAGTGGCAATGAAATCGCTTGGGGAACTATTGGAAATGCTTCTACATCAGAAGGACTTTTCTTTGAAACCATTAATGCTGCTGGAGTACTTCAAGTACCTATGGTAATGAGTGTTTGGGATGATGAATACGGTATTTCAGTACATGCAAGGCATCAAACAACTAAAGAAAACATTTCAGAAATTTTAAAAGGTTTTCAAAGAGATGAAAACAACAAAGGTTTCGAAATTTTAACGGTTAAAGGATGGGACTACCCTACTTTGATTTCTACTTATGAAAAAGCTGCGGAAATCGCAAGAACAGAACATGTTCCAGTATTAATCCATGTGAGAGAATTAACTCAGCCTCAAGGCCACTCTACTTCAGGAAGTCACGAGCGTTATAAAAACGCGGATCGTTTGGCTTGGGAAGCGGAATACGATTGTTTAGCACAAATGAGAATTTGGCTTATCGACAATAATTTAGCTACAACTGAAGAATTAGATGCTATTGACGAACGTGTTAAAAAAGAAGTGCTTGAAGGTAAAAAAGCAGCTTGGACAGCTTTTAGCACCCCAATGAAAGAAGAGCAAAAGGAATTGGTTACTATACTTTCTTCAATTGCCGCTTTTAGTGAAAATAAAGTATTTATTGAAAAAATTGCTTCGGATTTAGCTTCTATTAAAGAGCCTATTCGAAAAGACATACTAACTACAGCTCGTAAAGTGTTACGAATGATTATCAATGAAAATGGTAAAACAGAATTAGGAACTTGGATTACTAATTATAC
>CANCJZ010000299.1 GCA_947378465.1 Flavobacteriaceae bacterium | reverse complement strand
ATGAAAACTTGCCGAAAAACACCACATAATACAAGAATTGTACAAGGATAACCGCAATGAATAAACAGAAAATGATTAATAACATAGTGATTTATAGTCTTTTTTAAAACGTGTGCAAAAGTATGAAATTCAAATGGAAATAGAAATTCCAAAGTGTATTTTAATCACATTTACTTCAAGAGTTGAGGTTGAGACTAAACCACCTTATTTAATTACTGAATTACAAATGAAATAATTAATAAGGAGTTCTCTTTGTATGCTGATATAGAGTGGTTTTTTTATGTTGTAAATATTTTTTACTTTTGAATTGCTATGGCAGATAAAGCATACATAACACCAAATGTTCTAAAGTGGGCTAGAGAAACAGCGCGAATGACTGAAGAAATTGCTGCGTCCAAAGTTTCTGTTTCAGTAGAAAAGTTAATAGATTGGGAAAAAGGTCGTCAACAGCCCACTATTAAACAAGCTCAAATTCTTGCTAAAGCTTATAGAAGACCCTTTGCTTTATTTTTTTTGCCTGAAATACCTAGAGATTTTCAACCCCTTCAAGATTTTAGAAAAAAAGATGCCAAACCACTTGGGACAGCTTCAATTTTTATCATTCGAGAGTTGCAACAAAAACAAGCTTGGATTAGAGATGTTTCAATTGAAAATGGACAAACTAAACTGTCTTTTGTTGGTAAGTTCTCCATTAAAGATCATCCTCAGAAAGTGGCAAGTAATATATTGGAAACGTTAGCAATTAATCCTGCGAATTATCAATCAGATCATCCAATAAAAGAATGGATTAAAGCGGCGGAGTCTATAGGGGTATTTGTTTCCCGTACTAGTTTTATCCATTCAAAGCTTACTTTAAGTGCTGAAGAAATGCAAGGATTTGCTATTGTAGATCCGTATGTTCCTTTTGTATTTGTGAATTCAGAGGATTGGAATGCACCACAACTATTTACATTGGTTCATGAACTTGCTCACATTTGGATTTCTGAATCGGGGGTCTCTAATGAAATTGCTGCCGAAATTAATGACAAAGATAAGTTTCATCCCGTTGAGCTCTTTTGCAATCAAGTAGCGGCAAATGCATTAATGCCTATAGAAGTACTGAATACTATTGATCCTAAAATGTTTTATAATTCTAATGAGGTATATAAAATAGCTAAAACACTTGGCGTAAGTTCTTTTGCTTTATTGTTCAGGGTATTTCAATTAAAATTAATTTCTTTAAAAGTCTATAATGCTTTAAAAAGTGAAGCTGAAATTAATTATCAATCTTTTATTGAAAAAGAAGCAGTGAAGAAATTAAAACAAAAAGAAAGTTCAGGAGGGCCTAATCCTTATTTGTTACGACTAAATAAAAATGGAAGGTTGTTTACTCAAATAGTTCTCGACGCTTTCAAAGGAGGAGTAGTGGAATCTACGCAAGCTAGTTTATTGCTGAACACTCCCGTTAATAAATTTTCGTTTTTAGAGGCGCAATTGTACCGATGACAACTATTCCAAAAATATATTGTTTGGATGCTAATGTACTGATACAAGCTTGGCAAAAATACTATGCTCCCTCTATTTGTCCTGATTATTGGGAGGTACTTAATATATTGGGTAAAGAAAAAAAAATATTTATTGCTGAGTTGGTTTATGAAGAAATCGTTAGAACTGATGATGACTTGTCAAGATGGCTGAAAAAGAGCAGTATTGCAGTTATGAAAATTGATGTTGAAGTCACAAAATGTTTGCAATTGATTTATAGTTTTAATCCAATTCATAAGAAATTAGTTGACAATATTAAATCGCGTTCCTTAGCCGATCCATGGATCATCGCCCATGCAATTAAAGAAAACGCTATTGTGGTGACTAAAGAAGAAAAAATTACAGCTATTAATTCGAATAGAATAAAAATCCCGAATGTTTGTGATAATATGGGTATTCGTTGGATGAATGATTTTGAATTTATTTATGAATTAGGAATTTCATTTAGTTGTAAGCGTATTTTAAAAAGTTAATTATTTATAATTTATTAACACGTTGTTAAACATCTTAAAATGTTATTCAACTTTTTAGATGTGAATTATATGTTTATATTTATTGTTTGTTTAAATTTATCCACCAAATGATATAATCTTGTGCTAATTGATCTTGATTTTCGGGTTTACAAAAATAGACTGGACTGCACAAGTCAGGATAATCAAAGGTTCTATCTCTGTATATCTTTATCAAATGCATGGCTTCAATCCCTACTGTTGATCTTTCAATTGAGGTAGCTGAACTAATAACTGAATAAGGAATAATTGCAAGCTCTTTAGATTTTATGTAACACATAAGTTGTTTGACATCTTCTTTAGTTATCCATTCTTTATTTATGCGATTATGAAAGCATATAGAATGAGCAAAAATGCTATTTCTGTTTTGAATCAAATTATTTTTGAAATTGGTAGTGGACAAATATCTTAGAAAATCGATAGGCTTTATTTTAATCAAACTATCATTTGTTCTGTTGAATTTAGAATTTGTTATTTTTTGATAAGTTATAGAGTCTAGTGGATTTATTTTCTTTTCAAATTTTATCTTTGAATTTAGGTAGCTCGTTAAGGTCCTAGACGAATCAATCGCTAAAAATTCAGTTATAGTTATTAGCAATTTAGAAGAGCCTAAATGGCCATAACATTTTCCAACCGTCTTAATTCCATAAAATTTTATATAAACACCATCTTTATTATTGTCAAAAAGTATGTTTTCTATCTCACTTGAAATTTTAATTGATTTGTCAAATTCTAACCAAGCAGAATTTGAAATATTATCTTTATTTATTTCATATAGTGTTGAAGTTTAATAACCTGAGATGTAAAACCCTTCGGATAATATTATTTCATTAGTTTCTTGACTATAAATTAATAGCGGAAAAAGAAAAAATATGATATAATACTTGATGTTAACCATTTTAAATCACATTTACTTCCGCCACTATCGCAATTCCAAATTCTCTTAAAACGGTTGCTTGAATCTCTTTAGATACATTCAATAGTTCCTGTCCTGTGGCATTGCCATAGTTGACTAATACGAGCGCTTGGTTTGTATGCACTCCAGCATCGCCAAAGCGTTTGCCTTTGAATCCGGCTTGTTCAATTAGCCATCCTGCAGGTACTTTTACTTCGGTTTCTGAAATTACATAATGTGGCATTTCAGGGTGAAGTGCGTGGATTTTGTCAAAGTCAGATTTGGAG
>CANCJZ010000298.1 GCA_947378465.1 Flavobacteriaceae bacterium | reverse complement strand
TTGATTTCAGTTCATTTACCCACGCGCGCAGTTTTACTTGGCCGGATAGTTGTCCTAAAATATCGTTTGGAAAAATGATGGAAAGCAATGGAAAAAAAACAATGGCAATGTCCATTCATGTGCATCACGGATTGATGGACGGCATCCACTTGGGTGCTTTTTTGAAATTGTTTGAAGAGTTGATGGATGCTTAAAAGATATAGGTCCAATTAGCCCCATCACTGATTACAATAACTGTTTTTAAAGCCGAATTGTAGGGCATAGTCAAAGGTGCGCCCGTTACTCCACTGGAATCTTTAGCATAAAAAGAACCTCCAAAAGTGTAGATTTTAGCATCTATGGAGTTGGAAATATTCCGCAGAACATAAATCCGACCGGGAACATTGGTAGCATTAGGCAAAATGAATTCTTGATTTCCCGAAGTTGGTGTTAGTGAAACATACACACCGTCGTCAATATGAGTAGCCGAACCTGAGGGACCTCCATAAAAAGTAGCCGAACCTGCTACGTTGGCATTGGTCAATCCAATTTCTTTTACATTCAAATTACCACAAATATCTAAGGTACTAAGGGGGGTGGTGGTATTAATCCCTACTTGCGAGAACGCACTTTGCAACAAGCCTACTGCAAGGAGTAAAAAGAAATTTTGTTTAAGGATATTCATTTAAGTACTTCTTTATTTTGGGGATTATTTAATAAAGATATTAAAAAAATACTGCCTTCACATTTATAATGTTTTCGAAAACGTTTTCGTGTTGAAAACTTATGCTTTTTTGAATTAAAATTAAGGTATTGTGTGTAAATGGTGTGCGGATTTGGTGTTTTAATGGAACTCGGATTTGGCGGATCACTTCGTGAACACGGGTTTGAACGGATTTGGCGGAAAAAAGGAAGCTTATTTTTTTTTTAACTTGGTATGCAGTGTTGCTCCAATGATTAATTTATCCAGGATTTGATTGATGCGATGTTATATCTTGAATGGGTTGCTTAATTACTTCTTTTCAATGCCAACAAGACTTATCCCAGAAGCTTCTTATGAATTTACACAATCTAATGACTACTCCCCTTGGACTTTTATTTACAAAAATTAGTTCTTATTTAGCTCTATCTTTTTCATCGTCATTGCCAAAATCTCTTTTTTCTATATTAATTTTTTTGCTTCCAAATTTGTATGTAACTGCGATTTTAAAAAATTGATTATTCCCATACGAGGAATAAATTTGAAATATGTTATTGGTGTTTGTTGTTTTATATGCTTTATTGGTGTTAAATAAATCTTGTGTTGTAATGGCAAGAAGTAAATTGTTTTGCAAAAAAGAAAATCTCAAAGAAACATCTAGGCTTTGTGTTTGCCTCTTTTTATTTAAGAGATCATATTCGTGGGCTTGATACCAGTAATTTAGACTTGCTTTAATGTTATTTTTTTTGTTTACGATAAAATTGTTATTTGTTGACAAATAAAAACTTAATCCTTTTGTTTCGGATAAACTTATATTCTGTGTGAATTTTGAATGTGAGTAATATAAATAAGCGTCTAAATTACTTTCCCACCAATCATATTTATTAAACACATATGATTCGGATAGGTCGTAACTGTCAAATGTGAAATAATTTAATTGACTAAAATATTGAATGTTACTGTTTTTGTTTACAAAAGGAACTTCGCCAAATCCTTGCGTTTCGTGGCTATAGGAAAGTGATGTTGTCAGGGAATTTTTGTAAGTATGTTTAAGTCCTAAATTATTTGAAAATTGTGGGAGCAAAAAAGGATTTCCTTCGGTGTAACTATATGCGCTTGAATAAAATTTAAACGGGTTTAAATCTCTAAAACCTGGTCTTTCAATTCTCCTGCTAAAATCTATTGAAAACAGATGATTTTCATTTTGTTTATAAGAAACATACGCAGTTGGAAAAAATTTAAAATAATTATTAATGTTTTTTTGATTCAAATTAACGGATAGGCCTTTTGTTTGTGTATTTTCTAATCTAATTCCAAATTGAATATTCCATTTCTCTTTGCCTAGTTTTTTACTACCTGATACATATATTGCTTGAGTATTTTCATTAAAATTAAAGCTATTGCTTTGATTTATATTGAGTATTGGAGTACCTGTTGTTGTATTGTAATATAGTAAGCTATTTACAGTTTCTGTAAATGTAAATTTAGAGCCATATGACAGATTAACCCAATTTAAAGGATGTTCAAAATCTAATTTACCTGAATAATTAGTTATTTTTTGTATACCTATATTGTTTGTTGATAATATTCCATTCGAGGTTTGTTGATTATTTGGCAGCAAATTTTGGGTAATAAAATCTCGATTGTCATTGTTTTGTAGTGTAAAACAATCGAAATCGGTTGTTATTTTTCGGCCAATTGTATCTATTGTTACTATGTTATGCCAATTTATTGAATGGAAAAAATTATTTTTCAAATTCCTTGCTGTTGTATTTATTAAAGAGTCAATCTGATTAGTATTGTTTTTAGTTATTTTACCAAAATCATTTTCATTTGTTTTTGGATTACTTTTGTTTCCTAAATATTGAATTCCTGTTGCCCATTTATTTGTGATTTTATAATCTATACCCACTCTTCCACTTATGATATCCGAATAAATTTTTTTATTAAAATTGGTTATCCAATTTTGATTGGGATAATAAATTTCATCCTTTTCAATTCTTTTTGTAATTCCATTTTGATAATTAAGATTACTAAAAAAGCTTATTCTGTTTTTTTGGTAATTAAAATCTCCTCCAAAAATACCTGTAGGGTAAATTGACTGTTTGTAAGAACTATTTAATGACGCATTCCAACTATCTTTCTTCGCCTTTTTTAGTTTTATATTTACAATTCCGCTATTTCCTTCTGCATCATATTTTGCTGGTGGCGTAGTTATTACTTCGATGTTTTTGATGTTACTAGAGGGTATTGATTTTAAAAAATTTATTAAATCATCATCATTTAATTGAATTAGTTTATCGTCCACCATAACCGACAAGCCTTTTTTACCAATCATACTGATTTTATCATCATTAACTCGAATACTTGGAGTAATTTTTAGCGCATCAATTGCATCCCCGCCGGAGGCGGAAATACTATTTTCGATATTGAAGATTAATCGATCCACTTTTCTTTCTATTAGTTTCTTTTTTGAGCTTATAACAACTTCTTTAAGTTGTTGCTGATTTTCTATTACTTGGATCACACCTAAATTTATATCTAG
>CANCJZ010000297.1 GCA_947378465.1 Flavobacteriaceae bacterium | reverse complement strand
TCCTACATCACCCTTCGCAAAGAGCACGCGGTGATTATTGCTTTATCCAACAAGTTTACCCACAAAACGTATATGTTTAAAAAGCTATCAGCGCTCTTTGGAGATTATCCATTTGAATTGGATGATGATAAAGAGGATTGATTTTTTTAAGTACCAAAGTTGCAAAGTACCAGAGTTGCAAAGTGTCTAGACTTTAAACAGACAAAGTTCAAAGTAGACAAAGTTTTTCCGTTTACAGAAATTACTTTGAATGTAAATAATACCTTTTTCCTAATACCAAATATCCGTCTATTCTCTATATTCTTTTCTCTCTCTTTTTTTTAACACAAAGTCTTTCTGAACTTCTCTGATTAGTGTTGACCGATTTTAATTATGTTTTGTTTTTTCCAACACTCGCAGGGTTTTAACCCCTGCAAGGGTTCGAGACGTGAATATCTATAGTAATGCATCTAGAATCAAGAGGCAAGATATATAATCCATCTAGCAAATGCATTAAAATTATCTACAAAGTAATGAAAGCCCCAGAGGAGCGACGTGTTTGTAGTACTATTGAACCTAGAAAAATACAAAGCTCCGTAGGAGCGAACTTTCTTTTTGCATTTTGTCCGCTCCTACGGAGCTTTATGGGAGTAGTCCTATTTTTTCTACAAACACTTAGTCCCTACGGGACTACTTTGTTATTATTATCGATTTGCTAGTCATTTAAGGGTTGAAACCCATTCCTATCAAATCTATATTGGGGTTAATTATTTGAATAATTCATTGAAAGTTCACGTATTTACAATCTTTTATTTTTAAAAAGCTTCTAAATTCTATTTTTTCTTGCTTCTTTCGTCTATGCTCTATAATCAACTAATGCCTATTGCCTATTGACTAATACCTAAAGACTATCCCGCCTAATGCCTATTGCCTAATGCCTAATGCCTATTTAGTGCCTAAAGCCTTCAATTGCTTTCTGCTTTTGTAGTTTTTCAAGTATTCGCCTTTAGGTTTTCCATCATCAAACGAGCTGAACATAAATGGGAAGGCCGCTTGATGGCGTGCTTCTTCATTACCCCAACCTTCGTATTCGATACGATAAATGGCCGAGTACATTTGTGCTCTACCGATACCGTGGAAACAGTGAATCAGTACAGGATAATTGGCTTTATTATCCATAATTTTAAAGAAAGTATCTAAGTTTTTTTGTTGTGGTACTTGATCCGAACCGTTGTTAAAATAGTTTACTCCCGGGATTTTAGCTACGGCTTCTTTCTCAGCTTTTAATTCTGAAGGCACTTCAGGATTGTTCACATCGTCCCCTGTTCCTGGAAAGCGCAAATCAACAATGGATTTGATATGGTATTTCTTTACATAATCGGCAATTTCATCTGGTGGGATGACGCCACTTTTATACACCTTTCCATCGGTAATCGTCATAAAATTATGATTGATATGACGGTCGTATATGTATTTACCGGTTATCACTAAAGCAATTACGACTACAGCAGCTATTATTTTCTTTTTAATACTCATCTTATTTATCTTTTGAAGTCAATTTTCTATCTATAATTCGTTCCATATAATCCTGTAGAAAAGCTTGGCAGCGTTTTTCCAAAGCATTCATTTCCGCATTGCGGTTGTTGATTAGATTATGTTTCAAATCTTTATCATTTTTATCATAAAAACCTACCGCTTTTTCGCCGTCTAAGGTACAAATATAATTGCCACTCATCATCTGATATTTATCCGAAGAATAGCGCATCACAAATGGAGTCACTTTATCATTACTGATCAAACTGCGTCCCCAGCTGCGGAAAGGCTTGTCATACCCAATCATATCCAACAACGTAGGATAGATATCAATTTGTTGAGCCCATTCTTTATTGACTCCTTTGTATTCCTCATTGGGAGTAAAAAACAATATCGGAACCGTATGATAATTTTGATCCTTATAATAATCCTCGTAATAAATCAAATTATCGTGATCCGCTACCAGAACAAAGATCGTATTATTGTACCAAGGTTCTTTTTTAGCCGCTTTAAAAAACTGTTTTAATGAGTAGTCCGTATAGCCAATACACTGGTGCATTGCAGTATTCCCTTTAGGAAACTTTCCTTCGTATTTTTCAGGCACCACATAAGGCTCGTGAGACGAAACGGAAAACAAGGTTGCCATAAAAGGCTGTTTCTTTTGGGATAAGGTTGTATTAAAATATTGGAAAAACGGTTCGTCCCAAATTCCCCACGACCCATCAAAATCATCATCATTATTATATTCTGTCTTTCCGTAATAATGATCAAAACCAAGGATGTTACCAAAACCTAAAAATCCCATAGAACCATTCGGAGCCCCATGGAAGAAGGAAGTATCATAACCCTCCCCTTTTAGCACGGACACTAAGGATTCAATTTTTTGTTTGGGATAAGGCGAAGACGTAAAGGCATCTTTAAAAGAAGGAATTCCCGCCAATACTGATGACATTCCGTGTATCGATTTGTAACCGTTGGCATAAGCATTGGTGTAAATCATACTGTGTTGTGCCAAGGAATCCACAAAAGGCGAATAGCCCTTGTAATTTGGAATGTGCATGTCCTTATTGAACGAACTTATATATTCTTTACCATAACTTTCCAATATAAAAATCACAATATTAGGACGTGTTTTAGGATTATTATGGTAGTATTTTATAGGAACAATCAAGGAATCAATAGTGTTTTTATCCACTAATTTCACCTTGGCAAAAGAGTTGGTATCCCAAGTACGGATAAGTGCAAAGGGAGTATTCAACACATAATCTGATTGGGAAGCATCCGTCACATATCGGCTGGCATCCAACATATTGATTGGTCGAGTACTCTTTTTAAAATCCCCACGTATTCCTCCAATGCTCAAAGTGACCACTACCAAAAATACCAATGTTGACAAACCAAAGTATTTAATACTTGGTGCTGGCTTTTCGCGTTTTACTTTCACCATCTTGTACAAGTAAATCCAGATAAAGGCACAGAAGAAGAACAAAAAGAACACATGCCAATAATCAATCAAAAAGTTGAAAAACAAACGAGTCTTATTGGTTTCATTTTCCAAGGTATCTAATGATGCGATGGTACTGCGATTAAAGGTATATTTATAGTAGATAAAATCAATAAAATTAGTAGCATACGCTATTAAATTAGTGACAAAATAAAGGTAAAAAAGAAACTTTTGAAAGCCCTTTTTGGTATTGATTAGTAAAGGAAGTACCGAAAGCACCACAAAGAGTGAATTGACGTATAATATAGTGGTAGTATCAAAG
>CANCJZ010000296.1 GCA_947378465.1 Flavobacteriaceae bacterium | reverse complement strand
TTAATACCGAGACTTCCGGTAGTACTACCGAGACTTACGGTAGTACTACCAAGACATCCGGTAGTACTACCAAGACTTCTGGTAGTACTACCGAAAATAATATTTTAAAAAACTGATTTATGGTATCAATACCCAGAGTTTGGGTATTAATACCCTAAGTTCCGGTATCAATACCCAAGGTTTGGGTATCAATACCCTAAGCTTGTTTTTTATTTTTATAAATATTTATTAACTGTTATAAATTAAGGGATTACTCCCCTGACTTTCGGGATTACTCCCCTGATCTTCGGGATTACTCCCCTAATCTTCGGGATCAATCCCCTGACTTTCGGGATCAATCCCCTGACTTTCGGGATCACTCCCAATTTATTTTATTGACATATTATTTGGATTATATTTATAAAATTCACTTTTCTATTTTTAGATAAATATTTAATGATTTGATTAAAATATAGGAGTAGTAAATTTTATTAATTAATAATGCGATGCATTATTAGTCATAGTATAATAGACTAATTAAGAGTGTATAATTTGATTTAAAAGAAAGAATATGAAAATGAAAAATAACATCAAAACATTAAATCAATTTAAAGAATGCTATTACGGTAAAATAGGCACGACATAGCGTGATGATTTAGAAGAGGGTTATGAAAATAATAAAATTGATGCAATGAATCTCGATGCACGACTAAAACAAGGCATGACTCAAGATGATTTAGCTAAAAAAGTAGGTACTACTAAATCGTACATTTCTATAATAGAAAATAATGTAAAACAAGTACGATTTTCAACACTGCAATAAATTGATGAAATTGGTTTAGGTGGACATTTAGAAATATCAATTAAGATTTAAGCAGTTTCAAATAAATTTCAGTTTATACTTTATTCAAAAGTTTTGCGTGCAATAATTTATTACCAAACACTATCAGCCATGAAAAAATCAATTTGATTAATTGTTTGTCTTTATTTTATTGCCTACATTCTAATGCACAAGTTCCAAGCAAACCTTTTGATACGACAATAATAATATCAAGCTGTTTCGGAAAACAGCTCCAATAAAGGAACAACGTATTATTTTGTTTTTGATATTGACGAACAACATCTTTATAAAGCTTTTAAAGGACTTATTCCAGAAGAGATTTCAATTTAAAAAAAAAGAATAATAGAGTTTTTTAAAAAAATAATTACTCGTTATAAATCTTATTGTACAAAGCGATGTATTTCTCTTTAATGATTTTGCGTTTGAGTTTGAGGGTAGGTGTGAGTTCCCCACCATCGATACTCCACACATTAGGGGTCAATTCAAAGCGTTTGATTTTTTCCCAATTTCCAAACTTTTCATTAACGGTATCCACTTCTTCCTGAATACGTTTGATTACTTCGGGATGGATTGCAATTTCAGCATTTGTTTTGCCAATAGCAAAATGATGACGGAAGGCCCATTCTTTGACGAACTCAAAATTAGGTTGTATAAAGGCGGCGGGCATTTTTTCACCATCGCCAATGACCATAATTTGTTCTATAAAGAAGGATTGCTTCATTGCATTTTCAATCAATTGAGGCGCTATATATTTACCACCAGAGGTTTTAAACATTTCTTTTTTACGGTCGGTGATTTTCAAAAATCCTTCCGCATCCACTTCCCCGATATCTCCTGTGTGAAAATATCCATCCACTAGGACTTCATTAGTCAGGGTTTCGTCTTTGTAATACCCCATCATAACGTTAGGGCCTTTGCAAAGGATTTCACCATCAGCGGCTATTTTTACGGTAACATTTTGAATTACCTTTCCCACCGTACCTACTTTGAAACCACGGTTTCTCATATCATTCACCGCAATCACGGGAGATGTTTCGGACAAACCGTAACCTTCCATCACCGGCATTCCTGCGGCTGCAAATACGCGGCTCAATCGCGTTTGTAAGGCGGCGCTTCCCGATACCATCACTTCCAGATTATTGCCTAATCCTTGTTTCCATTTGCTAAAAATCAATTTGCGTGCGATGCTTAATTGGAATTCATACCACCATCCGTTGGCGCCATATGGTTCGTAAGCCAATCCTAAGTTGATGGCCCAGAAGAATAGTTTCTTTTTGATGCCTGTGAGTTCCACTCCTTTGGCGTATATTTTATCGTATACCTTTTCCAATAATCGCGGTACTACCGAGAAAACGGTTGGTTTTACTTCATTGATGTTTTCCGATAGTTTGTCAATACTTTCAGCAAAATATATCGAAACGGAATAGTACTGGTAAATGTATAGAATGACACGTTCAAAGATATGACAGATAGGTAAAAAGCTCAACGCTCTGCTAGTTCCTTCCTCAAAAGGAATACGAGGGGAACTGTCCAATACATTGGAAACAATATTGTTGTGTGAAAGCATGACTCCTTTTGGCTTACCTGTGGTGCCCGAGGTGTAAATGATGGTGGCCAAATCAGAGGCCAACACTTTATCTTTTCGCGCTTCTACTTCATTTTGATTGCTTTGGTCGGCACCTAAAGCGAGTACTTCTTTCCAGTTGTTGCAACCTTCAATTTCATTAAAGCTATACAGGTCTTTTAAAAAATTCAAATTGCCCTTGATCAAATTGATTTTGCGCAATACCTCTTCATCTGAAACAAAACAAAATTTGGCTTCGGAATGGTTCAGAATGTATTCGTAATCTACTTCAGAAATAGTAGGGTAGATGGGCACGTTTTGAGCCCCTGTTTGTAATATACCAATATCCATGATATTCCATTCCGTTCTATTACTGGACGAAATCACCGCTATCTTGTCATTTTTCTCGATACCCATTCTCAATAAAGCTCTCGAAATAGCATTGGCTTGATCGATGTATTCTTGAGTTGATGTTTTGATCCATTGACCATTGTATTTGGTTACAAGACAGTCTGGGATATTATTTTTTTCTAATTGATAATATGGGAAATCAAAAAGACGTGTGATATTGGTCATTGATAATTAGGTAATAATTTGATGCAAATTAATCAATAAATTATTTATTAACAATATATTTTCAATTATAGTTATAGGATTTAGTAGTTTTGTACAAATTTTTATTAAAATAAAATGAATAGATTATTTCGCTTTAATGAGTATAAAGTGTTGTTATACAGGGTAGGTTTGGCTTATTTGTTCTACATGATTGCCCGACTTTTATTTTTTGGATATAATAAAAATTTAATCAAAATAGATGCTGCAAGTGATTTGATTGCGCTATCCTACCACGGATTGGCCTTTGATACCACCACTATATTATACGTCAATTCACTCTTTGTGGTG
>CANCJZ010000295.1 GCA_947378465.1 Flavobacteriaceae bacterium | reverse complement strand
GACGTGAGTGAAGATAGTACCGAAAATAAAATCAAACAACAAAAATCAGCATAAATTAATCAGGCAAACAGTCTTAATGGGGTGAGATTACAATATATAAAGTAGATTTGGGTATATATTGTTCGTTTGCCTGATTTACTTAAAATATGAATATAGTTATTTGCGTAAAAAAGGGAATTGTTGAAAAAGGACTTTCAATGATTATTAATGACAAATTAAAGGTGTCTAAAATACTGTGTATAGAACGACCTAATTTGTCAAAAGAAATAAAAAAACTTGAACATCCTATTGCAATACTTGAAATAAAAAGAGAAGACACGTCCTTTATTAAACTTCTAGTAAAGTTAATGGAAATCAAAAATGATTTAAAAGTTATTATCTATTCCGAAAGAAGTATTGATAAATATATTTTAAAAATAATCAAGCATTATAAATCCGGACTTATAATAGATACCTATTCAGATAACAAAATAATCGAAATTATTGAAAATATTCATCAAAGTCCAGCCTACAATACAACAAAGTTTATCCCATTTAAGTCTGAAAAAAAAATCAAGAATAACAGTATTGTATTGTCCAATCGCGAATTTGAAATAGGTCAATTACTAATCACTGGTGAAACAACCACTTCAATTTCAAAAAAAAGTAAATTGGCTGTAAGTACCATTAGTACCTATAAAAAAAGATTGTACCAAAAAACCAACTCTTCTAATTTGATACAATTGGCTGATTATTTTAAAAAAAAATACTAAGATCAAATTAATAGTAGAAAGAATTAGTACAACATAAATTTCCAGTAATAAAATTCAACTACTATCTAATCTTATTCAATCGAAAAGAAAAGTATCCTATTGGGACAAAGATAATCCCTAAGAAGAAAGGCAAAAACAAACCTCCCAAACCTTCAGCATTCCCTTTAGCAATCAGAATAGTTCGATAGTCAATAAGTATAAACACCAATAATATCGATAATTTAACCCAACGCAACATACGCGCCATCAAGCGAAATTGCAACTCTGGGTTTTCAGCATTAGGGGGTAATTTAAAATGAGCATTAGAAGGATTCCGACTCAAAAAAGTAAAGATTACAGTCAAAAAACTCCCTATCATTGGCAACAGAAAAATAGAATTTTTAATACTGTAATGGTCAACTTTGCCTAAGGCATTAAAATGAATCGGAATTTTATTGGGCAAATCAGCATAGGATGTGATTATCATCATCCAATAGCCTATTAATAAGATATAACTGGACACTTCCAAGACCTTGTCTAAAATGGAGTAATTTAAAATGGGTTGTGCTTCTGATTCCATCTTTTACTTATTTAGAAATTTACTAAAACCGATATCAATCGTATTACATATTTACATCGATTTTTTTAGAGGAATTAATGACTTTACCTTGGATCAGCCACTATCCTATCTCTCAAATTTACTTTATTTTAATAAAATAAAATACGAAAAGAAGAATTTTAACATTTCGCAATCTATTGCTTAGCCCTATAACGAATAGTTTTTAAAGGCATAAATCCAAATCATTCGCGACAGACGAATATTAAAAAAACACAAACTCAACAATACGGTTCCCACTATGGGAATCATGCGTAAATCAAAAGCTTTTTCGAAAAAAGGATGTACCACCAAATAGGTCATCAGCCCTTCCCCTACGGCCAAGGCGTAACTTACAAGCATAGCGCCAAAGAAATAGCCAGGTTCTTTTTCAAATTTGAAATGGCAATGATTGCAGTGTTCGTTCATTTTAGGAAAACCCAAACTAAAGAAAAAGCTTTTATCACTAAACACTTTCCCTTTATAACAATTGGGACATTCATTTTTAAACAGATGTAAAATAGTAGCTAACATAATCGTTGTTTTTATTTGCCAAAATTAACTACAATAGAAAATCAATAAGTTTCTTATCTTCGCTTATTATAGCACAAAAAGGACATTTTTATAAAATGAAAAAACATCCCGTATTTGAAATCAACAAATTCTACTGCAATTCACATCAAAACGATTGGTATTGCCAACCGCTCAAACCGCATTTGCAAACACATGGATTTATTGAAAAATCACACAGTCATAATTTTTATTTGATGGTGCTTTTCACTAAAGGTAGCGGTACGCATACTGTTGATTTTGACTCTTACCAAATCAGTCCTGGTTGTTTGTATGTTCTACAACCCGGTCAAGTGCATAGTTGGGATTTATCGGAAGACATCGATGGTTATATTGCCTTTTATTCCCAACAACGCTATAATTTGTATTTTAATAAAAAATTAGAAGCATACAATTTTTATCGAAGCAGTAAAAACAGTCCTGAAATTCAGCTCTCCCCAATCCAAAGCCAACGAATGGAGCACTATTTTGAAATGCTGATTGAAGAAAACAATCAAAATGAGTTTAAAAAACAAGAACAATTACTCAACCTACTTGACTTGATGCATATTGAATTGGCACGAATTTACACTATAAATAAAAATCACAACCAACCTTCCTATCACGAAAAAATCAATGAATTGGAACGCATCCTGCAACTTTATTATCTTGAAGAAAAAAGTCCCTCTTTTTATGCTGACAAAATGAATCTGAGTTTGAAACATTTGAATCGAATTTGCAAGGAAGTTTTAAATACCACTTTGACTGATTTTATTGCTAAAAAAATCATCCTTGAAAGCAAACGCATGCTCGCGGTGGATTATACTGTTAGTGAAGTTGCCACTGCTTTAGGCTATACTAATTATTCCTATTTCACTAAATTTTTTAAAAAACAAACAGGATACAGTCCATTAGAGTTTAAGAAAAATCATAAAAGTTGAATTTGTTAGATCTATTTAAAAACTGATTTAATACAATTCATTCACAGGAAATAATAAGCATTCTAACATACTTGAAATTCGTTGTTTAGTGTTGACTGATATTTAATTGGTGTATTCTATTTTCACCAATCCTTACAGGGTTTAAAACCCTGAGTGGGTTCGAGACGCTAATATTTATGGTTGTTAAATGTCTTAATAATATGTCATCCCTACGGGATTTCTTCTCTTTGTCGATACTATTTGCTACCGATATTTCGCCCCTAACGGGGCTTTCTAATACCGCAATATCTTTCTTCTTTCTTCTTTCCTCTTACTTCTGACTGAACTTATCTGATTAGTGTTGACCGATTTCTAATTGTTTTTTAATATTTTTTCCAACCCTCGCAGGGTTTAAAACCCTGCGAGGGTTCGAGACGTGAATATTTACTGTGATTTAAAGACTTAATATATGTCGTACATGCTTCTTTCTGAACTTCCCTGATTAGTG
>CANCJZ010000294.1 GCA_947378465.1 Flavobacteriaceae bacterium | reverse complement strand
GGTTTGTTAAAACATCCATTAACCGATATCGGTTTGGCACAGTTCTTAGCAGATTATGCCAAAGGAAATCAATAATTCTGCTTAGTATAACGCAAAAAGGGCTTTCATGTGAAAGCCCTTTTTGCGTTATAGTTTTATGATCGCCCTGCTATTTAAGTTCGTCCAAAAAGTTTAATTCGAATATATTCGTAAAAGCATTAGAAATAAGGCCTTTATCGCCCAGCACTATAGTGCGATGTATTTTGGTAATCACCCACTTGGCTTTTAAATCTTCAAAATCAGCACAACGGTATTCTTCAATACCATTAAAAGTATACTCATACAGTAACTTTTGCCATACATCCACTTGGTCATTCAAATTAACCCCGATGAATTGGTATTCAGGATGCTTAATATGAAAGGCCATCACTTTTTTATGTACGGCTTCAAAATGTGATAAGGCATGCTCAGTCCAAAAGAATAGCACTGTTTTTTTATTAGCAAATGCATTGGAAGATATCGTATCGCCTTTCGTATTAATTAGCGATACTTCTGGTAATTTATTTCCCGTTTTTAGCAACTGTATGGCATCACCAATTTTAGTAATTTCGTTTTTCTGACTTCTATCAGTTGAATATTTGTGATACGTTTGAAGAAATGTCTTGTTGTTGACCATGTTTTGATCTTCCAGCAAATAAGTAAACGCGATATTGTTTAGAATGGTATTTTTAACTTTCTCATTCTTGATTAAGGTATCAGCAATATTCAGTTTATTAATGTTGGTTTTCAACGATAAATCGACTACCGAGAAATGATTATGGTAATTAATGGTACCCATGTTGTTTAGCATATTGGACAAATACATGACAAAAGGGGAATAGTTGGAAAGGGCCACATTATTGCAATCCACATTTTTTCGGAAGGCATAAAAATCTTTGGGTATGTTTTCATAAACATCATTTCCCGTGCGAAGCTTATGAATCATAGGATACAACTCTTTACGAGAGTAGTATGGAAAATCTAAGGCTGCTTTGGCATAAGTGTCAAATTGATCACTCCATTTAATTTCTTCCTTCTTATCTTCATAAAACTTTTGGGATTGTTTATAAGAAGCATCATTGGTATGGCTAAACTTGGCAATGTCCATATCAAAAGATTCAAATAAATCATTTTTATCCTTCTCGTTTCTTAGGTATTGTTCCATAAGGAAATTGTTCTTTTGATCGCCCCGACCACAAAAAACGACCGAACCATCAAAATCTTTTGAATTGAGACGAACCATGATGCTGTCATTTTTATCAAAATAAACATATTGGTATTCTGGTTCGTGCTTAAAACTATATAAACCTGGCGCTAAGGAATCAAACTGCATGAAGAAACGATTGTTTTTGTCTAATTTCAACGTATCAATCACCTCGTTGTCTTTGCAAAACAGCACATAAGGATTGTTAGGATTCACAACTTCTCCTCCAAAATAAGCCACGTAGTCATTGGATTTAAATTCGTTTTTACACGAACAAAACAAGGCCAGTAGTGGAGCTAGGAAACAAAAAATTCGTAAATGATTACCTTTGTGCATGTAAATGAGACTAGTTAACAAAAATATTCACACCATTTGGAATATACTGTTAAGCTATCGTTAAAGTTAACCCCCTCCAAATTTCAAGATGCCTACACAGGATCCAAATCCTATGATAATAGCAATGGTGGAATAGATAAGTAATTTTAATCCAAACGCCTTATCTTCATTTTTTTGAAAGAGTACTTTGAATAAACCAATAATAAAGGTAAAAAAGCTTATTACTATGGAAATTGCTAATATAATAACGATGAAATCCATTAATTAGCTATTAAATACTATTGCAACACAGGTTCCAAAACCAATGACAAAAACAATCCCTGAGGCAATTAATAATTTCAACCCTAATTTCTTTTTAGATTCAAAGAAAAGCATGACAAAACCAATTAAAAAGGCCAAAATACTTAATCCAAAAAGTGTCATACAAAGTATACCTACGAAATCTTTCATTAGCGTGCGTTTTTAATTTTTAATAGGATCTATTTGTTTCCGAAGGGATTCGATAACACCTGGGTCTCGGTAAAACAAATTCATGGTTTCAAACGGAACAATCTTTCCTCTCTTATCCACTATATGGACACATGATTTCTTCACCGCTCTAACATCAAAATCGTGGGCATCCATAAAATTCATGATAATAATACGAAACAAATTCTCATAATGCAAATTGTCCGACTGTACCCTAGGCAAGCAGCATAGCAGTTCACCAAAGGTGTCCTCTGCACAATCTACCGAAATTCCTGTGCTGAATAAGGTCAGCATGTGGTTTTTTAATTTCTCATCGTTTTCAAAAACAATAGTGTTTTTTGAATTATTCAATAAGTCTTCGGGGTTAATTAAATGGGTCATGGGCAACAATTCCCCCTCAATTTTCAAGGCATAAGCCATGCACAAAGCATCGGGATTGCAAGGAACCGGAATCAAATCTTGAGGCGTAAATACAGGGTATTGCTCATAGATTTTGCGACGCACCTCAGTCAAGGTGATTCTTCCTTGTTTGTCGCTATAATTGTCATTGCGCCCGGCCACTTGGGTAGGTTGGAACGTGACGCCACGCACGCATTTTTGTTGGACAGCATATTCCAATATCTTTCCTATTTCATCATCGTTTTCGCCCTTTTGCAAAGTGATGACTAGGGTAGTAGAGAGGTTGAACTGATTTAAATGGGCTATCGCCTTTTTACGCACTTCGGTCAAATCTTCTCCTCGCAGTTTCTCCAATACTTCCGATTTGAAACTGTCAAACTGCAGGTAGATTTCAAAGTCGGGCATATAGCTGGCAAGTCGCTCCACAAAGGCTACATCTTTGGCAATCCGAATCCCATTAGTGTTCAGCATCAAATGACGTATGGGTTTGCTCTTAGCGATATCCAGTATCTCAAAAAACTGCGGATGTACAGTAGGCTCACCACCCGAAATCTGCACCACATCGGGTTCGCCTTCATTCGCCACGATAATGTCAAACATTCTTTCTATTTCCTCCAAGGTACGGTGTCGGCCATAATTGGGCCCCGAACTGGCATAACAAGTTGGGCAGGCCAAATTACAACGGTCGGTTACTTCTACGATAGATAAACACGAATGTTGTTCGTGATCCGTGCATAAGCCGCAATCATACGGACAGCCATAATGGACTTTGGTATTGAACTTCAAAGGCACTTCTGATTGCTTGTTATAATTGCGTATTTGGCGGTAGTATTCTACATCATCGGCGATCATAACTTTGGTATCGCCATGGGTTTTGCAGTGTT
>CANCJZ010000293.1 GCA_947378465.1 Flavobacteriaceae bacterium | reverse complement strand
TTGTCTTGTTGATATTAAAAGTTGTCTTGTTGACTTTGAAAGTTCTCTTGTTGACTTTGAAAGTTCTCTTGTTGATTTTGAAAGTTGTCTTGTTGACTTTGAAAGTTGTCTTGTTGATTTTGAAAGTTGTCTTGTTGATTTTGAAAGTTGTCTTGTTGACTTTGAAAGTTGTCTTGTTGATATTAAAAGTTGTCTTGTTGATTTTGAAAGTTGTCTTGTTGATTGTTGCAGTTGTCTTATTGACTTTGAAAGTTGTCTTGTTGATTCTTGCAGTTGTCTTGTTGATTCTGGCAGGAGGCTTAATGATTCTGGCAGGAGGCTTAATGACTTTGGCAGGAGGCTTAATGATTCTTGCAGGAGGCTTAATGATTCTAGCAGGTGTCTTAATGACTTTGGCAGGAGGCTTGTTGATTCTGGCAGGAGGTTTAATGACTTCGGCAGGTGTCTTATTGATTCTGGCAGGAGGCTTAATGACTTCGGCAGGAGGCTTGTTGATTTTTTGAAGCGGTTTAGGGCTGCAATTTTTTTTAAATAATAAACAAGTACTAAGAGCTAATCCTAACGATTAGCTCTGCTCATTTCGGGGGTTGTGGGGAAGAGATTTTGTAACAGTAATTTTTTATCTGAAAATATAAAAACTATGGAACAATTAGATTTGATACCTTATAAGACAATGAGGTAAAGCAAGAATACTTGATTGAGAAATAAGTGTTTTTATATTTACTATTCGGAATACCTTTTATAACATTACAATTTATAGGACTGTTTAATTCCTAAGCTGTATTGACTTGTATTAGTTTCTGATTTTTTGTAACTATTGATACACCTTAATATAATCAACAATGAATTGTTGTGGGAATATGGAGTCATCCACTGAAGGTCCTCCGAAGTTTCCGCCGATAGCGAGGTTGATTACAAAATAAAAAGGTTGATTGTAAGGCCAAGTATTTTCATTTTTTATTTCAGGTTGAAAGACGTATACCGAAGAGTTGTCGACAAAAAATTCGATTTTATCTTTAGTCCAATCGATAGCATAGGTATGAAAACCATTTTCAATTGAATCAATTGTTGTTTTTTTGGTATTGATGGTGTTCCCGTGACTGTCTTGAGTGTGAAGAGAGGTAAAAATTTTATGGGGATCTTTACCTATATATTCGAGTATATCGATTTCCCCGCATTTGGGCCAACCAACAGTTTTGATATTAGAACCTAGCATCCAAAATGCTGGCCATATACCTGAACCAACTGGGAGTTTGGCTCGGGTTTCGATACGTCCGTAAAGGAATTCTTTTTTGTTGGCAGTAGTTATTCTTGAAGAAGTATAATTATCCTTGTTTTTAGCAGCGGTGATGATTAGGTTCCCTTTATTGATTTGAAGATTGGAAGTGGTATAATTTTGTCGTTCGTTATTACCCCAACCGCATAAGTTAGGACATCCATCGCCTGTTTCAAAATTCCAGACTTTTTCATTTAATTTTTTTCCATTAAAATTTTCTTCCCAAACTAATTTTCGAGTAGTGGACTGAGCCCAAGAACTGATGGAAACCAAAAGGATTAGTAGGGATGCTATTTTTTTCATTTTAATTAGAATAATGGAATTTTGTTTGGATAGTTTCTTGAGAATTGGTTCCCACAAAAAGATTGAAATCGCCTGATTCGGCTTCCCACTTTTTATTTGCAGTAAAAAACTCTAACATTTTAGAATCAATATAAAAGGTGATGGTTTGTGATTCATTAGGTAGAAGTTCGATCATTTGAAAAGCTTTAAGTTCTTTAACAGGTCGGGTTAGACTTCCAACAAGATCTTGAATGTACAATTGAACTACTTCTTTGCCTTTGTATTTTCCTATATTTTTGACTTCGATAGTTGCTTGAATTTTTTCTTGATTAGAAAAAGCGTTTTTATTAATTTTTAAATTAGAATATTCAAATTTGGTATAACTTAACCCGAATCCAAAAGGGAATTGAGGGGTATTTTTTTGATCAATATAATGAGACCAGAAAACGCTTTCAGGCTCGTTATTAGAGGGTCTGCCGGTATTTTTATAATTATAATAGATTGGCAATTGACCCACATTACGAGGGAAAGACATTGGAAGTTTCCCACTCGGGTTATACTCTCCAAAAAGCACTTGAGCAATAGCATTACCACTTTGTGTCCCAAGTTGCCATGTTTCAAGTATAGCTGGTATATGTTCGGCAGCCCAAGGAATGGTGAGCGGTCGACCGTTAGAGAGGAGTAATACGATGTTAGGATTGACTTTATAAACGGCTTCCAAAAGTTGTTGTTGAAGACCTGGGAGACCTAAATCCGTTCTGCTTCGCCCCTCCCCTGTTTGCAATCCGTGTTCGCCAAGCATCATTATGACAATGTCAGCATTTTTGGCATTTGCAATAGCGGAAGCAAAACCAGTAGTATCCGTTAGATTGATTTTAGTTTCCCACATGAACTGTGTTCTTCCGATGGTCAAATCGACCCCTTTAGAATAGGTGATTGAATTGTTAGGATATTTTTGTAAGCCTTCGATTAAAGAAACCGCGGTTTCGTCATCAGCACCGATGCGCCAGCTCCCTAAAGGGCTAGTTTTGTCATTGGCTAAAGCGCCTATCACGGCAATTTTTTTACCGGAAATAGGCAGGGGTAATAATTGATTTTCATTTTTCAATAAAACAATTGATTTTTTAGCCACATCCAATACAGCTTGTTGAAAATCATTTTTACCAACGGTATTTTTTTCATGAACTTCATCGCAATATTTATAAGGATTTTGAAATAAACCTAATTCGAATTTGACTCTTAAAATACGTTTAACCGCATCGTTGATGGATTGTTCCTTTACTTTACCCTCTTTGACTAATTCTTTTAAATTATTTACATAGGCATAGGATTCCATATCCATATCCGATCCAGCATTTATGGCTTTTTCGGCAGCGTCATTTGTATTCGATGCATAACCGTGATTCACCATTTCCTGAATTGAGCCCCAATCCGAAACAACGAAACCTTTGAAGTTCCAATCGCCTTTGAGAATATTGCGTTGCAAGTAAGCATTTCCAGTAGCGGGAATACCATTCAACTCATTAAAGGAATTCATAAAAGTACGGGCACCCGCTTCGACAGCAGCTTTGAAAGGAGGAAACACGATGTTTTGTAAATTTTCCTCACTCATATCAACAGTGTTGTAATCCCTACCGGATTCTGCAAAAGCATAGCCAGCGAAATGTTTGGCACAGGCTAAAATTTTAGTATTTGAATTAAAATTATCCCCTTGAAACCCGTGAATACGCGCTTTTGCAATAAGGCTTCCCAAGTAA
>CANCJZ010000292.1 GCA_947378465.1 Flavobacteriaceae bacterium | reverse complement strand
TTGTTTGACAAATGCTGAATGTCGGTCAGCTCCATTGCGCGTTCTACTTGTTTCAAATCCTCCGTAGATAGTTTGCCCAACCAATTGGTGTACGGTTGTCTGCCCAGAGCAATCAATTCAAATACGCTGAGGTTGCTCGGAGGGATTTTATCGGTAAGTACCAAGCTTAATTGTTGTGCCAGCGCAAGGGAATCATAGGCCTCTATTGCTTTTCCATTCAAATGCACTTTGCCTTCTAATGGTTTTTGTATGCCACATAAGGTACGCAATAGGGTCGATTTTCCAATGCCGTTAGCGCCTACCAGACTGATGAGTTTGCCCGCTTCGAAAAGCAGGTTTAAGTCTTTCGCCACTGGACGCACCTCCTTTTTGGTGGTATAACCAATGGATAAATGGGTAGTTGCTATTACGGGTGGATGGCTCATATTTTTGTTAAATCAAACTTCTTTTACGAACTAATAACCAAATGACGATTGGTGCTCCTAAGATAGAGGTTATCGCGTTTATAGGCAAGGTGAAATCCATTCCAGGCATTTGCGCAATAGTATCGCAACACAACATCAATAAGGCGCCAATCAATATGGTAGCCCAAAACAATATGCCGTGGTTGCTGGTTTGGAATACTAATTTTGCCAAATGCGGAACGGCTAATCCAACAAAGGCTATAGGACCGGCAAATGCCGTAATGCTTCCTGCAAGGAGGCTGGTGGCAAAGATGATCAGATAGCGTGATTTTTGAAGATTCAATCCCATACTCTTGGCGTAATTTTCCCCTAATAAAAGTGTGTTTAAGGATTTTATGGAAAAGATGCTCAATACTAATCCGATTAGGACTGCAACAGCCAAAATCAATACATTAGCCCACGACAGATTTCCCAAACTTCCCATACTCCAAAAGGTGTATTTCTGTAATTGTTCGGCCGTGCTAAAATAGGTGAGTACCGATACCATTGCGCTGGTGAAACTGCTAAACATCAATCCTACAATCAGGATGGTTGCAGTGTCGCGCAAGCGTTGGGAAACAATAAGCACCAATAATAAGACTACAAAACTTCCCAAGCACGAAGCGGTGATTATGCCATAAGGAGAACGCAATACATCGCCTAAAAAAGCAGGCAAACAATCAGCGCCTAGAATAACAAAGGCCACTCCCAAACTCGATCCAGAGCTCAATCCCAATACATAAGGACCTGCTAAGGGGTTTCGGAAAAAGGTTTGCATCAACAATCCGCTTATCGATAATCCGATGCCTACTAATGCGGCTGTGATGGCTTTGGGTAAACGAAAATTGATAATGATGTATTCCCAAGTGTCTTTATTTGCAACGCCTCCTGTTAGACTTTTAAGGACTTCTTTTAAGGGGATTTGCACTTGTCCTAAACTCAAATTCAATACGAAAGCCAATAACAGCGAAGCGGTTAAGAGGCTAAAGAGTATTGCATTTTTGGTTTTAAACATCAGTAAGTTTATTTTAATTTTTCAAAAAAGAAGGGAGTATAGCCCACCAACAATTCGGGATGTAACACTTTTACAATGTCTTTTAATACCAAATCCGGTCGGTTGGGTGCTAATTCATAGTACAATATGCCTCCTGTTTTTCCTTTTTTTCCAGCAAACGAATATACGTTCTTTTCTTGAAATGCTTTGAATTGGGAATAATGTGGATTGGAATCCATCATTTCTTTCAAACTACTGAATTGTCCTGAGGTGATCCAAATATCGGCATTTTTGGCTTTTTCCAATACGGTTTCAAACGACAAGGACAAACTCCCTGTTCCTTTGGTGTTGGCCCATAGGTAATTGCCTTTGGCGGCTTTCAACAGTTGGCATCCCCAGCTGTTGCCTTCGGGTAAATACCATTTGCCTTCAAAAATGTCGCCCGCCAAGATACTCGGCTGTTCGTGAACGCGCGCTACTATTTTTAAGGTGTTCAAATAATCTTTTTCAATGGTGCTGAATAAGGTGTTGGCTTTGTCGGATTTACCATAAAGGGCTCCAAATAATTTGATCCATTCCGCTTTTCCCAAAGCAGTTTGCTCGTTCCAATCGCCATTCAGCACTACTTTTAGTCCGTTGTGTTCCATTTTATCCAAACTCGGATTGCTGTTGTCCAATCCATAACCAATGACCACTTCGGGTTGTAAGTCGATCAACACTTCCAAGTTTAACGATTGATTGTTGCCCAGTTCTTTTATTTTTCCTTCATCAATCAGATCTCGTACTTTTTCAGAAGAAATATAATCCAAATGAGGGAAACCTACCAGTGATTTTTCCTCGTGCAACATTTCTAAAGAAGGAATGTGTGTGGTTGAAGTTACAACAATCTTCTTTACAGGTACTGCAATGCTTGTGAATTGTTGCAAACTATCAGGAACAACAACATTTTTTTCTTTTAGAACATACGTATAGGATTGTGTGGCTTTGGGCCAAGGATTGTTGACTTTGACTACGGTATATCCTTCATAACGCACTAAGGAAAAGCCTTTGGCATAATGAACCTCATTATGGGCAACAGCAGTTGTTGGTGTAGCAGTTTCGTTTTTACAACCCATTAAAAGCAGGGTGTAACCTAGAGAAATCGCATATAAAAGGAAGTGTCGCATGGCAAATTTTTTACAAAAGTAAAATAATGTTTGAACAAAACCCGTTCTGTGTAACATTTGATGCAAAATGATTGAACACGTCCCTTTAATTTTGTTTAAAAATACGAGCATGCGCGACAATTCAAACACTTTTATGTACTGGGTTGGAGGAATCATCCTCCTTCATTTTGTGGTGGGGTTTATTTGGTTGATTTATAAATTTACTAAAAAGGAATAAAGGATTAAATTCCAATAGTTCAAATTCCAAATTCCAATGCCTTAGAGGAAATTCCAATAGTTTAAATTCCAAATTCCAATGTCTTTGAGGATATTCCAATAGTTTAAATTCCAAATTCCAATGTCTTTGAGGAAATTCCAATAGTTTAAATTCCAAATTCCATTTCATATAGGAGTCAAGTATTAAGGGGAGTAGTGATTATGGTTATATAAAGATCAAACTTGTTTTGCGTCTATGTGGTTAATAGATGCGAAGAGTAACAAAGGGATTATATCTCGAATTCGTGCTAATTAGTGTAAACCCCGTTCTCAATTTATTCTATGAATCCGTGATGAATAAAATTTACGGGATTAGGAAATAAACATTGAATCTTTGAATCAAAATTATGATTATAAATGTCACACAAAGTGGCAAAGGCGCAAAGAAATTTCGCAATAAATACAGTCGAAACTAATTTGTTTTTTAATCCATTCACAAAGCATAAATCCGCGACTTAAGA
>CANCJZ010000291.1 GCA_947378465.1 Flavobacteriaceae bacterium | reverse complement strand
GAAGGAGGCATATTGGTTAATCGCGTTCGTGCGATTCAAAATACTAGAAAACACAATAACCGGAGAAGGAGGAAATTGTTTTAAAAAATAGCGAGATTATCGCATAATCTCGCTATTTCTCGCATTACTATATTATCCTAATGAAGGTTGAACGTTAGTTTGTTTTGGAAATGTTATAGATTTTGCTTTACAATTGCAATATCTTTTCCTTGCAACATCCTACTAACTTACTGGTTTTTCATCAAAATTCACCATCCAATGAATTCCAAATTTATCGGTAAACATTCCGAAGTAGGCTCCCCAAAAGGTTAATTCCATTGGCATTTTAATGGTTCCGCCTGCAGAAAGTCCGTTGAATAAGGCATCAGCTTCCTCTTTACTGTCCGTGTTGATTGAAAGTGATACATTATCTCCCATGTTCAATACTTGCCCAAAAGACTCCGAGCTATCACTTCCCATTAATATGGTTTCCGCGCTTATTGGTAAGGAAACGTGCATTATCAAATCGCCATCTTCTTCTGCCATAGGAGGGCAACCTTCCATAGGAGGCATGTCTTTAAATTTTCCAACGTAAGTAAATTCGCCACCAAAGACCGATTTGTAAAATTCGAACGCTGCTTCACAGGTTCTGTTAAAAGTTAAATAAGCATTTACTGAAGCCATTCTATATTGTTTTTAAAGGTTATTTTTTTTCTAATACTGTTTTCAAATTGCTCAAACCGGTTTCTAAGTCGGCTCCAATCATTTTATCCAAATCCATCGTCAAACGCAGGATATTAAAAGGATAAGGAAGTTCGCCTTTAAAGCCCCATCGTACTTTTGTAGAAGAACTATCAATAGCTTCAGTGGCAAAATAGGCATCGTCTTCCGAGTCCATAGGCTCTATAAAATGAAGTTTTGTTTCCAATCGTTCTCCTTCAACGATTTTAGAAATTTCCTGAGATCCAATTCCGAGGTCTTTGTTTTTACTGTTCCAAGAATAGACAAATCCTACTTGTCCATCAACTCCTTTATAGGTTTTGACCATTTTAGGATCCATCATGTTCCATTTACTAAAATGGTCTTGATTTTTTACAAATTTGATGTAATCAAACACTTCTTGTTTGGGTTTGTTGATTACAATTACTCTTTCAACAGCATAATCTCTTTCTACAAAAAGTGCTGCAAGCAATAGCAATGCCACTAATACCACTAATGTCAATGCCACTCGTTTTAAAATTTTCATGTTTTTTAGTTTATTGGTTTATGTATCAAAAATAAGAATATTTTTTTAGAGGAAAGAAGAAAGAAGCAAGAAGCAAGATATTGTGGTTAGAGGATGGAGATTGGAGATAGTGTCTTGATACTGATTTTTTCCCTTTTAGCGGGAGCTTATTTCCTTTTTGCGGAAGCCTATTTCCTTTTTGCGGGAGGCTATTTCCTTTTTGCGGGAGCTTATTCCCTTTTAGCGGAAGCCTATTTCCTTTTTGCGGGAGGCTATTCCCTTTTTGCGGAAGGCTATTCCCTTTTTGCGGGAGGCTATTTCCTTTTTGCGGGAGGCTATTTCCTTTTTACATAAGCTCATTTCCTTTTTACATAAGCTCATTTCCTTTTTACATAAGCCTATTTCCTTTTTGCATAAACTCATTTCCTTTTTGCATAAACTCATTTCCTTTCGCATAAGGCTATTGCATATCACTGATTAATGTTGACCGATTTCTAATTGTTTTTTTTTCCCAACCCTCGCAGGGTTTAAACCCTGCGAGGGTTCGAGACGTGAATATTAAACGTGATTATAGCTCTTGATATATGTCGTACCTTCGGGACTTATTGTTAGCTTCATAATTTTGCCTCCAATATGTCGCCCCTGACGGGGCTTTCAAATTCCACAATATCTTGCTTCTTGCTGAACTTCCCTGATTAATGTTGACCGATTTCTAATTGTTTTTTTTCCCAACCCTCGCAGGGTTTAAACCCTGCGAGGGTTCGAGACGTGAATATTAAACGTGATTATAGCTCTTGATATATGTCGTACCTTCGGGACTTATTGTTAGCTTCATAATTTTGACTCCAATATGTCGCCCCTGACGGGGCTTTCAAATTCCACAATATCTTGCTTCTTGCTGAACTTCACTGATTAATGTTGACCGATTTCTAATTGTTTTTTTTCCCAACCCTCGCAGGGTTTAAACCCTGCGAGGGTTCGAGACGTGAATATTTATCGTGATTATAGCTCTTGATATTTGTCGTACCTACGGGACTTATTGTTAGCTTCAAAATTTTGTCACCAATATGTCGCCACTGACGGGGCTTTCAAATTCCACAATATCTTGCTTCTTGCTTCTTCTCTCTATTCTCTATTACCTATTGCCTAATGCCAAATGCCTATTGTCTTAAAGAAAAATCTTGCCTCTTTCTTCTTTCCTCTTTTCTCTAAAAAAAACTTTCGTCTTTAAAACCAATCAAATACAATCTGTCTTTAGCTCGGGTGATGGCAGTATACAACCAGCGGACATAGTCTCTATCAATGCCATCAGGCAGATATGGTTGTTCAATAAATACGGTATTCCATTGTCCTCCTTGGCTTTTGTGACAGGTAATGGCGTAGGAGAACTTGACTTGAAGTCCGTTAAAGTATTCGTTTTCTTTAACCTTTTGAAATTTGGCGTATTTGGTAGTAAGGTGTTCGTAATCCTTCATCACTTCTTGGTAGAGCAGGTTGGATTGCTCATAGGTTAAAGAAGGAGATTCGCTTTTGATGGTATCTAAAATCAATACCGTTTCAAAAGGAATTTGGTTGGGATAATCGACCATTCTGATTTTGACTCTAGCAAAATTAAAACCATAGAGTTCTTTAAAGCTGTATATCTCGAGGACTTCAATGATGTCGCCATTGGCAATGAATCCAGCTTCGTCTTTATCTTTAAGCCAAAAATAATTGTTTTTAACCACCATCAAGAAATCGCCCACAGACAAATCACTTTCTTTAAACAAGATTCTGGAACGGATTTGTTCATTATACTGGTTGGCTCTTTTATTAGAACGCACAATAAAAGCAGTGTCTTCAATGGAATAATTGCTATAGGACTGATTGATGGCATCCTGAATATCATAGCCATCTACTAAACGAACAATATCTTTAAAACCTTTTAATTTAAACTTAAACTCTGTAATAAAACTATCCTTTAGCAGTTCGCGCAATTCAGTAGCATTGTATAAGATACCTGAATTCAACTCCTGACGCATTACCTCATCGAGTTCGATCCAATCCACCCTTTTATCATAATTCAACTCTAAAGTATCGGTATTTAAAGCTGGAGAAATGTCTAAATTGATGGGAGGCAG
>CANCJZ010000290.1 GCA_947378465.1 Flavobacteriaceae bacterium | reverse complement strand
CGCTCAAATCATTACCATACACTTCAATATGTGCTTTATACACATAATCAGTGTCAAAATTGGAAAAATAGTAGTTAGTAATCGTAGTTTCTACATTTTCATTTTTTATAATTCCTGGAATTTGATATGCTTTACAAGAGTAAAAAAGCACACAAATGCAACTAATTGCTAAAAACCGAATCATCAATTTTGGCATTTAAGAGTTTGTTTTTAAAAATGATTTTAGTATAATCACCCGATGGTTCATTAAGTTTTACTTGAGAAACAGTAGTTTCATTCAAAGGAAAATACAAATCAATCTGTTTGATTAGTTTTAGAATTTCTTTTGTTTTAGGGATTAATTTAGTGATGTAAAAATCTTTAGTTTTAAAATATGAAATCGAAAATTCTTTATCATCAAACATATTACCGCTAACACTACCAACAATCATTTTATTGATTTTTTCAAACATTTTACTATTCCCTGCGTCAATAGTGTTTTTCTTACCTTGATCATTAATATATACTTTATTGTTTTTGAAGGTAATACTATAGTTATATGGTTTAACATACTGCCAATTCAATAAATCAGGAGCTTTAAAATACATTTTGCCAGAAGTTTCAATGTCTTTTGACAAAAAATCCATATGCTTGTATTGAATAAAATCGGTTTTGATTGTTTTAATCGTTTTAGAAGATTTTTCAATTAACTCTTTAAAATTAGCGATTTCAGAAGCTGTTAATTTTTGCTCTTGAGCAAAGAGTTGAATAGTACAAAAAAACAATAACAACAATAGTGTATGTCTAAACTTCATAAGCTTTTAAATTTAATAACTCATCCAAAGGAGTTACAATATAGTTTTGATTTTGCAAAAATAGCAATAACTCTTCCAAAACATTAGCAGTTTTAAGAGAAGTATCATGGAGTAAAACAATAGCTCCTGGTTTAATTTTATCAATTATTCTATTAAAAATTTTAGATTCGTCTTCAATAACCGTGTCAAGAGATCGAATATTCCACCCGATTACATTATGTCCGGACTTAAAAATGGCTTTAGCAATATTGGGATTAGTCACTCCAAAAGGTGGTCTAAAAAAAAGAGGTCTTTTATTTAAAAAGTCCTTAATTACACTATCATTTTTAGTTATATCCTCCAAAATATTTAGAGAAGACCAAAAACCAAAAGTTTGATTGTGAGAAAAAGAATGATTGCCAACTAAATGGCCTTCATCAATAATTCGTTTAAAGATGTCTGGATGTTTTTCTATTTGATTTCCAATACAAAAAAAAGTGGCCTTAACATTATATTTAAAAAGGATATCCAAAATATTGTTAGTATACAAAGTTGGTCCGTCATCAAAGGTTAAGATGATTTTTTTTTCAAAGCAATCGGCCTTGCAATAGGATTTGATAAAATAACTTGACCTAATATCAAAAGCACCCCAAACAATTAATATTAACCAAATGAACAATTCTAAAACAATAAACCACCCATTCAATTTTCCAACAAAATAGAGCGTGAAAAACAAAATGGAAAGAAATATAAAAAGAACTTGTATGTTCTTATTTTTTAACATTTTTAAGTAAAATTAAACTATGATCCTTACCACAATATTGATTGTATAAGAGAATATATTCATATTCTTTAGAGGGCATATTATTCATTAATAATACCTCAGGAATAAATTGATTCTTTAATATTTTAGCAGCTACCCAAAAACCAAATGTAGAAGCCGTATTAAATTCACCACATAAATGCTTGTAATATACTTGTGGTATAGCATTAAATAATGTTTTAGGGGAATTATAAAAATGATCGTATTGATTGTCGCCATTATTTCCTAAAACGACCACATCAATATCATTACTATCTAATTTATTAGCTTCTAAAAATTGCTTAATAAATCCTTCAACTTCGTCTTCATTTAACTGATTAATCATCGCTATATTTTCAATAACAGCATAAGAATTATCTGTAGGTTTATTTTCGAGAACAAAAAAACTAGCACCTTCACCAAAGACAACCCCTTTTGAATTTGAATCTAATATAGTAAAAGGACGGTCTTCGTCATTTTTCAACAAATTAATTAATTTGTACAATGACAAAGTATGTTCAGAGGTTTCATCTATACCTCCAACCAAAATGGAATTTGCTTCTTGATTTTCGAGTTGTAATTTAGCGTCTAACAAAGCGGATTCAAAAGAAACTGCACCATTAACATAAGTAAAATTATATCCTTTACATTGCATTCCAAGGGCTATTTGTGCACCAACCGTATTGTGTGTCGATTGAATAAAGGAAGTTGGAGTTAAAAATTGCTCTTTATTGTCAATTATACCCTTTAAAAATTTCTCAGAATCTTCAACACATCCCATACCTGTTCCAGTTATGATTGCATCTGGAACGGTACAATTTGCCTCTTTTAAGGCTGAATTAGATGCATAAATGCCCATTTTCACCCCTTTAGCCATTCTTCTGATAGCCGCAGGAGGAATTACTTCCTTGTATGAAGGTTGCATGGCAAAGAGTACATTAAGAGAATCATTAATCATAAACTCATCCAAAAAATCAGTTCCAAATGTATTTTGAGCAGAAATACACCCTACTCCATTTATATAACTTTTATTCATTACTTTTTAGAAAAAATTACAGTGGAACAATTACCTCCAAATCCAAAAGAATTAGACAAAACAAAATTCAGACTTTTCTCAGTCAATTGAGTTGTTGGTCTCAAATCAAATTCAGCCATTGGAGTATTGAAATTATTATTAGGAAAAATGACATTGTTTTTCAATGCCAATACACTAAATACCGCTTCAATTGCAGCAGCAGCAGCTAAAGTATGTCCTGTAAATGGTTTTGTCGAACTAAATTCAGGCACTGCATCACCAAATACTCGAATAATCGCTCTTCCTTCAGAGAGATCGTTATTGGGAGTTGCTGTACCATGAGCATTAATATAATCAATTGATTCTGGCTTAATATTAGCCATTTTCAAGGCTTTATTCATAGCTAAAAAAGCCCCTTCTCCATTTTCAGAAGAAGCCGTTTGATGAAAAGCATCGTTTGCATTTCCAAAACCTGCTACATAAGCTAAAACCTTTTTATTATGTTTTTTGACAAGGTTTTCAGATTCTAACACTAAATAAGCAGCAGCTTCCCCAAGATTCAAACCTTTCCTATCATTATCAAATGGAGTATTGTAGGTATCCGAAAGAATCATCAGTGTTTTAAATCCATTAATAGTGAATTTAGACAACGCATCCGTTCCACCCACAATCACTCTATCCAATTGGCCCGAATGAATCAGTTTAGCTCCCATCATAATGGCATTCGCAGCAGAAGAACAAGCTGTACTAATTGTAGTGACTAAGCC
>CANCJZ010000289.1 GCA_947378465.1 Flavobacteriaceae bacterium | reverse complement strand
TGCATCAGTATTTTTCTCATATTGTTTCTGGAGAAGATTTCCCTAAGTCTAAACCGCATCCTGCTATCTTTGAACACGCTGCTTATATATCCCAAACTCCAAGAGAAAATTGTATTGTTATTGAAGACAGTACTAACGGACTTATTGCTGCTCAAGCCGCTGGCATTTATTGTATTGGTTATGACAGTATCAATTCTAAAATGCAAGATTACTCATTGGCCGATCAAGTCATCAGTAATTTTAAGGAGTTGAATTATCAGATGATTAAAAATCTTTGATGATTATGAATTAATAATTATCAATTATTATTGGACCATTTTGAAAAAGGGTTAAATTCTATTGATTGAATCCTCTTTTTGTCATTATGGAAAAAATAGTTTCTAAATTAATTATAAAAAAAAGCAATTTATGGACTACTCCATTTAAGGAAAATGTCAAAAAAGCTATGTAATAAGATCCCCATTTAATGACTTTTTAGACTTTTTTATATGTTTTTTTGAGATTTGTAATGTAAAAAGTTGAAAAAGTAATCGCAAAAGTTGGAAAAGTGATTTCAAAAGTTTCTTTTTACATTACAAAAGTTGGAAAAGTGATCATAAAAGTTTCTTTTTACATATAAATTCTTTCTTTTTAGATCAATTAAGCTTCTCTAATAATCAAAAAACTTACTTTTTGAATTTATAAAGTGATAGAATTAATTAATAAGCATCGCCATCACTAATTCCTAATTAAAATCATCCCACCGCTTCCTTGTAAATTCGCAAGCAACGTTCTCGGGCTACTTTATGGTCTATGATTGGTTCAGGATATTTAGAAGTTTCTAATTCAGGCACCCATTTTTTGATATATTTCAAATCTTTATCAAACTTTTTAATTTGTTCCATCGGATTAAAGATTCGGAAATATGGTGCTGCATCAACACCACTTCCTGCTGCCCATTGCCAATTACCTACATTACTCGCCATTTCATAATCAAGGAGTTTGGTAGCAAAGTAAGTTTCACCCCAACGCCAATCAATTAAAAGATGTTTGCACAAAAAGCTGGCAACAATCATTCGAACTCTATTGTGCATATGACCCGTAGCATTAAGTTCGCGCATTCCAGCATCTACAAAGGCATAGCCAGTTTTGCCTTCACACCATTTTTGAAATAAAGCTTCGTTATTATCCCATTGAATGGTATCATATTTAGGACGGAAGCACGAATTGGCGGTATGTGGAAAATGCCAAAGAATTTGCATAAAGAATTCTCGCCAAATCAATTCGTTTAAAAATGTTTTGTTGTTACTTTCTAATGCTTTTGCAACCATCTTCCTGATCGATACGGCTCCAAATCGAAGGTAGATCCCCAAATAAGAAGTTTTGTTTAAAGAAGGAAAATTACGTGTTGCTTCATAATTATCAATCAAATTATCGGATATGTCAAATGGGCTTACTTTGATAGAAGATTCTGAAAATCCAATAGCATTCAGACTTAAAAAAGGATATGAATGTATTTTTATATTACTAATTAATTCCTCTGATTTATAATTAAATAACATACTTGTGGTAAAGCACTCTTTCCACTTGTTAGAATAGGGAGTATACACTACATAAGGAGTACCATCGTATTTGGTGATTTCAAGTTTTTCGAAAATAACCTGATCTTTACTGGTTTTGAATTCGATGTTTTTTTCTTTAAATAAATGGTAGAGATCCAAATCTCTTTTGCGAGCATAAGGCTCATAATCGTGATTGGTAAAAATGATATTTATAGAATTTTCTTGGATTATTTTTTCAAAAATCTCCTGAGGTTTTCCATAGAATACGGCTAATGATTTGCCTTCTTGTGCTAATTGATTTTGTATTTTTTGCAATTGCAAATGAATAAAGCTCACACGAGCATCGTCCTTTTGCAATTGCGATAAAATTGTTTCATCAAAAATAAAAATAGGCAATACTTCCTCTCCGCTATTCAAAGCGTGAAACAATCCAACGTTGTCTTCCAATCGTAGGTCGCGACGAAACCAAAATAGATTCATAATTTACTAGGGCTTATAGATTATATCATTTTATACTAATAGACTGGACATTCCACCATCGACGTGATGAATTTGTCCTGAAATCCAACTGCTTTGATCACTCAATAGAAAACACGCCATTTGTGCAATATCGTCAGCTGTTCCCACTCGTTTTAAAGGATGTCTTTCGGCTGATTTCTCTTTTTTCTGTTCGTTGTTTAAAAATTTATCTGCCAATGGAGTATCGGTCAAAGAAGGTGCAATAGCATTAACTCTAATTTTAGGAGCATATTCCGCCGCTAAGGCTTTGGTAAATCCTTCAATGGCTCCTTTTGAAGCGGACACACTGGTATGGAAAGGCATTCCCATAGAAGCGGCTACCGAACTGAATAGTACAATACTCGATTGCGAAGCATCCATCAAATTAGGCAGTACGGATTGCACTACTTTAATCATATTGATGAAGTTGATTTGCAAATCGGCCTCAAAACTTTCAGGTTTCAATCCTTTAAAAGGGCGTAAATTGATACTTCCTGGACAATATACCAATCCGTCAATGATGGCTGGAAGTAGGGAAGTATCAAGAGTGTCGGTACTGGCATCAAAAGGAATATGAGTGATATTAGTTCCAATCAAAAATTCATTTGTTCTGCAAGCAATATAGATATTGTTTTCCGATTGCAATTGTTGTGCAATGGCCAGTCCAATTCCATACGAACCACCAATTAAGAGTATGTTTTTCATAAAGTTTCAGTATAAGTTCCAAACAATTCGGTTAGTTTTTGTGTACGGTAGTCAAAGATTTCTTTTAATTTGGGTTGTACCAAAATAGGATGTACCATTTGACCTATAATTCCCATAGGAATTTTATAGTCTACTATATCCTCCATTTCAACGCCACCAGGAATTTCCTTAAAAAAGTGTTTGTGATGCCATAAAGCATAAGGGCCAAAACGTTGTTCGTCTACAAAATACTTTTGTTCCTGTACGTGAGTGATTTCGGTAACCCATTTCATTGGAATTCCCATAACAGGAGTTACAATATATTGAATGATTTGCCCAGCAAACATCGATCGATCATGACCGGACAATGTTATAAATCCCATATAATCAGGAGTGATGGTCTTTAAGTTCTTAGGATCGGAAAAGAAGCTCCAAGCCTCTTCAATACTGATTGGTAAACGCTGAATACTTTTTAAAGTGTAGATCTTCATCTTATGTTTTTTGCAAAACTACAAAATGTTTAACGTAAATAAGAATTAGTTAAACAAAATATTAATTATGAATTATTAATTATGAATTATTAATTATCAATTATGAATTTGGAATTATTTGGTAATGGATACGCTCTGTTTTAACGTAAAGT
>CANCJZ010000288.1 GCA_947378465.1 Flavobacteriaceae bacterium | reverse complement strand
ATTACAATTGGTCCTGAGCCTATAATAAGGACCGATTTAATTGAATTGTCTTTTGGCATTGTAGTTAGTTGTGTTTAGTTGTGTATTCTAGGTTGTAAGTTCTAGGTTTATTTTATAGGTTGTAGGTTCTAAGTTGAAGGTTTTAGGTTCTAGACGGAAACAAGATACTTAATACTCTAACCTATAACTTTTTCTCTTAATTCTTAATACTTTATACTCCAATCTTAATACTTTCATTTTCTAAAATTAAAAAGAAAGACTTGAAAACTAGAGAATAAGCGCTAAAACTTATTAAATTTTATAAACAGATTTAAAAAAAAGGCGTTACTAAAAAATAGTAACGCCTTGATATTGATTAATTTCTAATCATTATTTTTTGTGTCTTGGTTCACAAGAAACAGTCAATTTATGTCTTCCTTTAGCTCTACGACGCGCAAGGACTTTTCTTCCATTTGCAGAAGCCATTCTGTCCATAAATCCGTGTTTATTTCTTCTTTTTCTTTTCGATGGTTGAAATGTTCTTTTGCTCATTGCTTTTTATCTTTAAATCGTGTATTAATCTGTTTACGTAGGTCGTTTTAAAACCGAGTGCAAATATACAAAGGTTTTTATTACTTGCAAGTAGTTTTTTAAAAATATTTTAAAAACCTTTTATTACCTTTGCAGCCTAATTATATTATTATGTTTCACAGAAATATCAAACTAATACTTACTGGCTTACTATTCGCTACTGCAGTGTGGCAATTTACAGAAAGTAATATTGGAAATGGAATCTTTTTAATTCTTGTTTCTTTACTTCCAGTCTTCCTTTATTTTAAAAACGAATTCATTTTAATGGCATTCTTAAAACTGCGGAAGCAAGATTTTGTTGGTGCTAAGTCATGGTTAGATAAAATCACAAACCCTGAAACAGCATTGGTTCGCAAACAACAAGGGTACTATAACTACCTTAACGGAATTATGCTTTCACAAACAAACTTAATTCAAGCAGAGAAATATTTCAAAAAAGCAATCGAATTGGGATTAAATATGGATATGGATTTAGCTGTTGCTAAATTAAATTTAGCAGGAGTAGCTCTTTCAAGAAGAAGAAAACTAGAAGCGACTAACTTAATCAACGAAGTTAAAAAATTAGACAAACAAGGAATGCTTAAAGATCAAATCAACTTGATGCGCGAGCAAATGAAGAAGATTTAATCTTAAGGCTTTAGGAATTAAGCAATAGGCATATGCTGATCATGTAAAAAGGGTTCTTTTTAAGATTTAGGCATTGGTCATCAATAATAAAAAAAGTGTTTCAGATTGAAACACTTTTTTTATGCATTATACTCTTTTTTAGTAATGCTAACCCAAAACACTCATTAATATCCAGCGGTTGGGATTTCGAGAATATACTTTTTCTTGCTCTTGTTTTCAAGTTTTTTGTCACGTAACCAGGGATTATGAAGCTTTAATATCTTGTAATTTACTCCTTGCGTTTTGGCAAACTGTGCTAAATCAGTTATAGAACTATCTATTTCTACCTTTTTAGTAGGAAGATTTTCGTATAAATCTTGTTTACTAATCTCAAAACCATATTGACTTGGATTTTTCATAATTTCCTTTAAAGCGAGGATACGAAATACATAACGAGAAGTTTCGTCTGTTAAAAGCAAATCGTAATAATTACCTACCATTTGCTCTTCGATTTTTTTCCCAACTCCGTTCATTCCTCCATTATACGAGGCCGCAGCCAAAGTCCAAGAGCCGAATTTTTCCTTAGCACTTAGTAAATACTTACAAGCCGCTTCAGTAGATTTCTCTAAATGATAACGTTCATCTACGATATCATTTACTTCCAAGCCTTTTTCTCTAGCGGTATCAGGAAGGAATTGCCAAAATCCTTTGGCTCCTGAGGGAGACACTGCATTAGTCAAAGCACTTTCAATAACCGCCAAGTATTTAAAATCATCAGGTACATTGTATTTTGCCAATATGGGCTCTATAATAGGAAAGGCTCTATTAGCCCTTTTCATAATCAATATGGTAGAGGAATGCAGATTGGCATTTACCAATAATTCGCGATCAAATCGTTCACGAACATCATATACATTCAATGGCGCTTTTTCTCCAGCAAAATCAACTGACGGCGGAAAATACATCGCAGTTCCTTCGTGCCAGTGCAATTTACTTAATCGATCTGAAGTTGCGTATACAAAGATTCCGCACACAACTACAAGAAGTGCAATCACTCCAAAAATTTTAAATTTATTCATCTCTTTCATTTTTTTTATAAAAATACAAAACCCCTACTTACACTACAATGCTTCTTCTAATATTATTTTTGGCAAATTAGCATTAAACCAACGAAAGCGATTTAAAATCATAATATGCGTCCCCCCTTTTACATTAATAAAACACTTAATATTCTTCGAAGGAAAAACTTCATCCGCATCTCCGTGAATATGGATTACATTTGAATCCACTGAAGCCCGTTCCCAACAAATCATTTGTTCAATTGCCCAATCCAAATACTCTTTATTTCGCATGTGAAGAAAACGTTCGTAAAGAATCAATTTCTTTTTCAAAGAATCTCCAAAGGCATATTTGATTAATTTATCAACATCATGCAATAACCCAGTTGGAACCAACTTATACGCTTTGGTAGTTTTTGCTATTTTCATCTTTCGAGGCAACTCCGCTGTTGACTTAACACTTGAAATAATAATCAATTTTCGCAAAGTTAAAAAAGCCGCCATCTCTTGTACCAACACCCCTCCAAAAGAAACCCCAATCAATACTGCATTTTCGTGTTGAACGTTTTTCGCCATTCTTTGAGCGTAAGCGACTATGGTTTCTTTCTCTTCTGGTAGCACCCATTCAAGAAGATGTATCTCAAAAAGAGCTTCATCTAACGCAATATGCTCAAAAATAGAAGAACTTGCTGCCAAGCCTGGCATAAAATAAACAGGTATCTTACTCATATTTTAACTAATTCTTTTAGCTAGGGCAGTTAATTATACTTAATTTTGTCTAAATTTAAAATAAATATCTGACTGATCATGGATACAAATGTATTATTAGAAAAAATGGACATCAAAGACAACACATTTGCTAGACAATTTGAAACTACGTTAGATGGGAAGCTAATTTCATTAGAATATTCTTTCCAAGAAAAAAAAATATTTTTAACTCGAATCAATACTCCTGAAGGCTTCGAAAATGAAGAATTCATTAATGATTTATTAAAGAATATTATGGAAATTGCTTACGAACGCAAACTAAAAGTAGTTCCAATTTTACCTAAAATTGCTTTGTTCTTTAGAAAGAACACAACTTATAGAGATTTATTGCCTCCAGGAATTAAAATCTAAGTTTTAAATTCTAAGTTTTAAATTCCA
>CANCJZ010000287.1 GCA_947378465.1 Flavobacteriaceae bacterium | reverse complement strand
ATAAAAAAGTAAGCGGAGGACATTAGGAGTGATCAGTATTAAGTGATCAGTAAATATGTTTAAATTGAATTAAACAGTGTTCAATGTTATGTTTTAATTAATTTAAAATAGATATAAAAAAAGTGTTGAGTAAATATACTCAACACTTTTTTTAATTGATAATTCATCCAATATATTATTGACTAATCAATATATCCCTGATCATTTTATTTGGTGATCACGATTCTCTTTTGTAATCACGGAGCACTGTCCACTAAATAAAGCTCTCAAAGGACTTGACATTTTCCAAATGGATTAAAAAAGTATTGAATTGCTCCAAATTCTCTTTACTTCCAAACAGATTAAGGGATAATTTAATGTTCAGTTCTGTTTTAGTCTCTATCTTTTTAACGCATTTCAAATTGAGTTCATTAGCCTTAAAGATGATAACACTAGTTACATTTTCTTTTTTAAAATGAATAAAATAACTTCGATGCTCTCTTTGTCGTGTGATTAAATTCAGCAAATTGTCAAAAAGGAACAGCACTACAATGGTTAGAATCATTCCTTCAATAGCGAGGGAATATTCATCAGAACCAATACACATTCCCAATGCAGCTGTTACCCAAATAGTCGCCGCGGTGGTTATTCCTGTAACATTTAGGCCGTCTTTAAAAACCACTCCAGCACCAATAAATCCAATTCCTGTCAAGATGTTAGCAGCAATACGATCTTTGCTTCCTGTTCCTCCTAAATGAATAGAGACTAAGGTCAGTATAGTGGAGCCCACACATATAAGAGCCATGGTTCTAAATCCAGCAGCCTTACCATTAATTTCGCGTTCCAATCCAATTACAGAACCAATCATTAAGGCTAAAAATAATTGAAATAAATGTTCGTTAAGCATCACTTTTTTTTTCAAATATACACAATTTAGAAATTATCACTAATCTATTATACTAAGACACTTATTTTGTAGTTCTATTATTTAATCCCATAATATACACTTAATGATTGATCAAGTCAACATCATCAAAACTGAGATTCTTTCCGATAACTGGTATGTATTGCGAAAAATCACGTATGAATATATAAAGAAAGACGGGAGTAAACAGGTTCAAAGTAGAGAAGCTTATGATCGAGGGAATGGAGCCACAATTTTACTGTATAATAAATCTCAGAAAACAATTATCCTTACTCGTCAATTTCGGCTGCCTACTTATGTTAATGGAAACGCTGATGGAATGTTGATCGAAGCTTGTGCGGGATTATTGGATCAAGACAAAGCTGAAGATTGTATTAAAAGAGAAACTGAAGAAGAAACAGGTTACCAAGTCAGTGAAGTTCAAAAAATATTTGAAGCTTATATGTCCCCTGGATCAGTCACTGAAATTGTTCATTTTTTTATTGCAGCCTATACCAAGGAAATGAAAGTGAACGAAGGAGGAGGAGTGGATATTGAACAAGAAAATATTGAAGTACTGGAATATCCTTTTGATAAAGCATTGGAAATGATACAAAATGGAGAGATTAAAGATGGTAAAACCATTATGTTGTTGCAGTATTTGAGAATACATAATATATTATAGTAAAGTCAATTATTTAATTTTATCAAAATTTAAATACCTTATGAATAGGAGTATATACTATTTATTATTATTAAATTAAATGATTACACCCAAAACGAGGAATTTATCCTATAATTTTTATGTTGATTTATTCTTCTTTACTGTATACTCTAAGCTAAAAGTCTTCCATTTCATTTGCTTTTTTAACGATATCGTGAATGATTTGATCTAGCTTTAGAGAGGAGTCTATTATATAATCACAAAGTTTTTCGTCTACAGTATCGGTTTTGATATTTTCTTTAAAGAGACTAATAAATCCCATCAAGTTGGTTAAAGGAGCTCTAACAATATGGGATTGAGTCCAAGCTATTTCTTTAAGGGCTTCATTTTGAACTTCAATTTTTTGCATTCTCTCCAAGGTTTCTGTCAAGTCAATCATTGCACCAAGGGCTCGAGTAGCTATTCCATTATCATCTCTAATAAAAATACCACGATGTTGCATATACGCAACATCGCCATTGGCTTTTAAAAATCGAAAATTAGCATTGAAAAATTCTTTAGTAGGATCATTAAGTGTGTTATTCAAATCCTCTAATACAAGTTCCCTATCATCTGGATGAATATTATTCGACCATAAATGTATGTCTGTTTTGTCTATATCATAGCCTAACATCGTATGGAATCCCTCTCCCCACATCACTTTATGGTTGGCTATATCCCAATCAATTATAGCTTCAACTGTCGCACGGGCTAACATTTTAAATCGTTCATTACTTTGAACAATTTCTTGCTCATATAATTTACGTTTGGTAATATCCAATACAATACCAGCTAGTTTAGTAGGGTGATTGTCGACATCTTTGATAATATATAAACGTTCTAACAACCATTTTACGTTTCCTTTACCTGTAATGATTTTGTATTCAAATTCTTTAATTGAATTGTCTTCAAATTTTGAAAACATCGAAAAGTCAAATCGGTTTTGATAATCAGGGTGAAAATGCGATTTTATTGAATCTAATGTCAGCTCAAAGGTTCGAGGATTTACTTCAAATATCTTATAGACTTCTGCTGACCATTCGATTTTGGATTGTTTCAAATCGTTTGTCCAATAGCCCATACTGGCTATTTCACTGGCCAATTGTAATTTTGAATTAATCTCCATCAATACATTTTGAGTATTGATTTCAGAGGTTACATCTACTGCTGAGGCTAAGAACACTTTTTTACCTTTGTAAGTAACAACTGTGTTTTTAACTTTTACATAAATAACCTCTCCATTTTTAGTCAAATGTCTAACCACACTTGGAATTATTAACTCGCCATCAATAAGGTATTGTTCAATAGCCTCATCAATCAGGTGTAAATCTTCTTTAGGGCAAATACCTTTTATTGTCATCTGCAAATATTCGTCGTGAGTATAGCCATATAACGAACATGCTACTTCATTTACAAGTAAAAATTGATATGTTTCCATATCAAAAATCCATTTTGGAAGAGGACTATGATTAAATAAAGACATGTATTCCTCATACGAGTTTTCTAATTTATCTTCCGATGTCTTTTGAACATCAATAAGTTGTTGATAATAAAAAGTTAGTATATCTAATTTCTTTTTTACAAGTATAAAAAGCAGAACAGAGGTGATAATAATAAACCCAAGTCCTTTGTAAGTTTGAATCTTAGTAATTATATTAGAATCCTTAACCAATGATTCTAAAAAATAATCTGAAGCATAAATATATATAACACTAACAATCGCATAGCTTAATACTATTTTAAGCGTGGCGGAATTACTATTAGTGTTTTTTATATCGTTCATTTAAGGATTATAAAGTATTTGTT
>CANCJZ010000286.1 GCA_947378465.1 Flavobacteriaceae bacterium | reverse complement strand
AAAAAACAGTTCTATATCCATATTTAATTTTTTACGTTATCATTTAATATTTTTCTGTTGAGACTTCTCATTCTTTAATCAGTCTCTTAATTTATTCGCCAATTTAATCAATTCCAAAGAAAAAAAAAGACTAAAACCCATTTGATTTTAGCCTGTCTTTTTAAGAAATTAACTTGACGATATCTTTAGCAAAATAACTCGCAATCATATCTGCGCCGGCGCGTTTGATAGCGGTGGTTTGTTCCATCATCACCGCATCGTGGTCGATCCAACCTCTTTCGGCTGCGGCTTTGATCATACTGTATTCCCCCGATACCTGATAGACTGCTACGGGCACTTCGGACATATTTTTGACTTCACGAACGATGTCAAGGTAGGAGATACCTGGTTTGACCATCACGATATCCGCCCCTTCTTCAATATCCATACGGGTTTCTCGGATGGCTTCCAAACGGTTGTGATAGTCCATTTGATAGGTCTTTTTGTCTTTTGGAATGTTTAAGGAATCTACGGGAGCACTATCCAAGGCATCGCGGAAGGGACCGTAATGTGCCGAAGCATACTTGGCCGAATAAGCCAAAATACTCGTGTTGATCAATCCTTCGTCCTCAAGGGCTTCTCTAATAGTCAGGATACGACCGTCCATCATATCGCTTGGCGCTACTACATCGGCACCTGCTTTGGCGTGGGAAACACTCATCTCCGCAAGGAATAATGCGGTTGGGTCATTCACGATTTGTCCGTTTTCAACAATCCCGTCGTGTCCATACATCGAATACGGATCCAAAGCCACATCGGTCATTACTATCATATCCGGGCAAGTATTCTTTACCGTTTTGATGGCGCGTTGCATCAATCCGTTAGGATTCAAAGCTTCTTTTCCTTTGTTGTCTTTAAGGATGTCCGGAACTTTTACAAAAAGCAACACCGACTTCAGGCCAAGGCTCCAAAGCTCTTTTACTTCTTTTTCCAAATTGTCCAAACTCAAGCGAAAGTAGTTTTGCATCGATTGAATTTCCTCACGAACATTCGTCCCTTCAACTACAAACAAAGGCACAATAAAATCATTGGGAGCGATAATCGTTTCGCGAACCAAACTTCTGATCGATTCATTGGCTCTTAGCCGTCTATTTCTGCGTAATGGGTACATAATTGCTGTTTTATTATTAACGTCAAGCGGTCATTATTTTATTTTAAAAAAACTAAACGCTCAACCAGTTTTTTGGAGTTTCTAATACTGCTATCAAGGCGGCTTCGGCACTGCCCTCTAACGGATGATGGTCGTAATGCCATTGTACGTGCGGAGGCAAGGACATCAGGATGCTTTCAATGCGGCCGTTGGTTTTTAATCCAAACAAAGTCCCTTTGTCGTGTACCAAATTGAATTCCACATAACGACCGCGGCGAATTTCCTGCCAAGTGCGTTGTTCGGCCGTATACGGCAAGTCTTTGCGTCGTTCCACGATAGGCACATAGGCTTGAAGGAAACAGTTGCCTACTTCGGTTACAAAGGCATACCATTGGTCCATTGACATGTCCTCGGTAGCCTTGCAATAGTCAAAAAACAAACCGCCTAAACCGCGGGCTTCCTTGCGATGCGCATTCCAAAAATAGTCATCGCATTGCTTTTTATATTTTGGATAAAATTCAGGATGGTGTTGGTCACAAGTTGTTTTACAGGTTTGATGGAAATGCACTGCATCTTCTTCAAACAAATAATAAGGGGTTAAATCCTGCCCACCACCAAACCAAGAGTTGATGACTTCCCCTTGCTCATTATACATTTCAAAATAACGCCAATTCGCGTGTACCGTTGGCACCATAGGACTTTTAGGATGGATCACCAAACTCAAGCCACAGGCAAAGAAATCGGCTTCGCCTACATTGAACAGTTTTTGCATACTGTCGGGCAGCTTGCCGTGTACTGCGGAGATGTTGACGCCTCCTTTTTCAAAGACCGCCCCATTTTCAATCACACGCGTACGACCGCCGCCACCTTCCGGTCGTTCCCAAAGGTCCTCACGGAAATGTGCAACACCGTCCACTTCTTCTAATTTGGAAGTGATTTGGTCTTGTAATGTTTGTATGTATTGGTAGAATTTATTTTTCATAACAATGCCTGAGCCATAGGATTATTGATTGTATTCCTTCACCGCTTCCACAAAGGCTTTGGCGTGATCAACAGGGATATTCGGCAATATACCGTGACCAAGATTTACAATATAATTGTCTTTTCCAAATTCGTCGATCATTTCGTGGACCATCTTTTTGATGGTTGGGATGGGCGATAACAAGCGCGATGGATCAAAATTCCCTTGAAGGGTAATGCTTCCTCCTGATAAATAACGCGCGTTTTTAGCCGAACAAGTCCAATCTACCCCTAAAGCAGAGGCCTTACTTCTTCCCATTTCGCCTAAAGCAAACCAACATCCTTTTCCAAACACGATTACTTTAGTTTCGTCGGCCAAGGCTTCCACGATTTGGTTGATGTATTTCCAAGAGAATTCTTGATAATCAACCGGAGATAACATGCCTCCCCAAGAGTCGAATATTTGAATGGCATTACAGCCTGCTTTTACTTTTTCTTTTAAATATAAAATGGTGGTATCGGTGATTTTTTGCAATAAAGTATGCGCTGCAATAGGATTTGAAAAACAAAATCCCTTAGCGGTATCAAAGCTTTTAGAGCCTTTTCCTTCCACAGCATAACAGAAAATGGTCCAAGGAGAACCCGCAAAACCAATCAAAGGCACCTCATCGTTCAACATTTCTTTGGTCAGTTTTATCGCATCCATTACATAACCCAAAGTTTCTTGGATGTTGGGAACAAACACTTGGTTGACCTGCTCCATGGTGCGGATTGGATTGGGAATAATAGGTCCCAAATTGTCTTTTAATTCTACGTGAATTCCCATTGCACGAGGTACCACTAAGATATCGGAAAATAAAATAGCCGCATCGGGTTGCACAATACGAATGGGTTGCACCGTGATTTCAGCAGCCAATTCCGGCGTTTCACAACGTGTAAAGAAATCGTATTTATCGCGTAAGGCTCTAAATTCAGGCAGGTATCTTCCTGCTTGACGCATCATCCACACCGGCGGACGTTCAACAGTTTCATTATTTAAAGCGCGAAGGAATAAGTCGTTTTTAATCATCTCTTTTTATATAGTGTCTTGCGATAGTTCAATAGCAGGACTATGTTTTTAATAATATTCTAGTACCTCAGCAATCACCATTTCCACTGTGGGTTTTTCGGCAATTACAATGTTTTTTATCTTTTTTTGTTCCAATGCCTCGGCGGTCGTTTCACCTATGCAAAAACAAGTTTCGTCTTTTATAGTATTCAATTTTAAATAACTCTCCACTCCCGAAGGACTAAAGAACAGGATGC
>CANCJZ010000285.1 GCA_947378465.1 Flavobacteriaceae bacterium | reverse complement strand
CCCTAAAAATATCTTATTAATCAAAAAATTCATCAGTATTGTTTTGATTATCTCTGGGGTATTTATTCTGTCTCAAGGTTTGTTGCCAAAAGACAAACAAATTGTGACTAAAGCAACGGAAACTATTGAAAATCATAAATAGTTTTTTACGAAATATGAAGAGAAATTTAAGTCTACTATTCTTCTTTATCTCTTTTTCATTCTATGCTCAAAATGATACACTTAGTATTAGAACTAAACCAACTATTAGTGAGGTTTTTGTGAAAACAAATAATGTTATTTATGTAGGAATTAAAAATAGGATTTATATAAATGTTCCTTATCCAGAAACTCTTACTGCTTCCTCTCCTGGCTTAACTATAGAAGATAATAAATTCTATATATTCCCAAACATTTCCTCTGAACAAACTTTATTCTTGAGTTTTAAAACGAAAGAAGGTACTTTTGTTACTGAAAAACATGTATTTAAAGTAAAATCTATTCCTGTCCTTTTATCAATGATTAATGGAAATAATTGCAGTAAATGTGTTGTGGAAATAAAAAAAAATGAATTAAAAGATGCTTTGATTTCATTAAAATTTGATGATGTTGCACTGGATATTGATTTTAAAGTTACTAGTTATAGTATCTATTTTGAAGGTAATAAACAACTTAATATAACAGTTCAAGGAGATCGAATATCAGATGAAGTCTTTGAAAGAATTAATAAATTAAATGTTGGTTCTCATATTTTTATAACTGAAATAAGATTTTCATATTCATTTAATGAAATGACTATTTGTAAAGTTACTCCCATTAAAATTGTACTTATTGAGTAATCATTTAATCATTGATTACTTATAATTTCTCTTTTTAATTTCTCTTTTATTTTTTTAAAATAGTAAGATGTTAATCAATTAGATAAGATGTTTTTTAAATTTTAAATAAATATTAGCCAAAATATTTAAGATGTTAATCAATTTTCATAATATGTTGCTTAATCCTTAAGCGGACTTTTAGTTGCGGAAGGGTTACTTGAAGTTGCGGAAGGTTTTCTTGAAGTTGCGGAAGGTTTTCTTGATAAAGAAATGCAGTTATTGGGCAAGAGATAGGTTTTCTTGAGTAATCCTTGAATATGTTTTAGTAATTCTATTAAGTGTTTTAGTAAAAAGCTAAAAATGTTTATTAATAATAGAAATTAATTTATTAATAAGATTTTTATGAATTCCCCTCCTATAATCTTTTTGCTAAAAACCCTAGCTCTAAAAAACAATCTTCAACGTATAATTTATAACAAAAAAAAACCTCTCACTTGGAGAGGTTTTTACTTCAGAGGCATCGTCCGGATTCGAACCGGAGTACGCGGTTTTGCAGACCGATGCCTAGCCGCTCGGCCACGACGCCTTATTTCTGGACAGCAAATATAGTAAAAAACTTAAAAGACTAAAGCGAATTAGAAAAAAGTTTTAGTTGCTCATTTAATATAAACTAAAAATTGAGCACAAAGTGTTAATTCTCTGTGGGGAAGGGGTAGGAAAATTTTTAACTAATTTCTGTATTCTTCCATTTCAATAGTTACTGCTTCTACATCACCGCCAATAGGGGGATTGAGTTTGCTTACAGCAAGCAGAATTCTTGCAACTGAAGGGATTTCATTAAATATTCTATGGATAATTCTATTGGCAACGTGTTCTAATAATTTGGAACGGATGGCCATTTCTTCAACTACAATTTTGTTTAAAAGTACATAATCAACAGTGTCTTTCAAATTGTCCGAAAGGGAAGATTTTCTTAAATCAGTTTTGATTTCAAGGTCGATACGGTAGTCAGAACCTATTTTGCCTTCTTCTTCAAGACAACCGTGAAAAGAAAAGGTTCTTATGTTTTGAAGTTTAATTGTTCCCATAGTGTATTTATTTAAGTAAATCTTACTCAAAAGTACGAATTAAACCATAAAAAATTCCCGAAATAGATGAAATTCGTAGCAAAATCTAATAACTTTGCGATTCAAAATTTTGAATATGTCAACAGAAGAAAAGTCTTTAAATTTTATTGAGCAAATCATTGAAGAAGATTTGAAAAATGGTTTATCGAAAGATAAATTACGCTTTCGATTCCCTCCTGAACCTAACGGTTATTTACACGTTGGTCATGCTAGTGCTATTTGTTTAAACTTTGGATTAGGTATTGACTATCAGGCGCCAGTTAATTTGCGTTTTGATGATACCAATCCAGCTAAAGAAGAGCAGGAATTTGTTGACGCAATCAAAAGAGATGTTGAATGGCTTGGATATGAATGGGATAAGGAATGTTATGCCTCTGATTATTTTCAAGATTTGTACGACTGGGCCATTACTTTTATCAAAAATGGTAAGGCTTATGTGGACAGTCAAACCTCTGAGGAGATGGCCAAACAAAAAGGAACGCCAACTACTCCAGGTACGGATTCACCCTATAGAAATAGAAGTGTAGATGAGAATTTAGCTTTATTCGAACGTATGAAAAGCGGTGAATTTGCGGAAGGAACTCATATTCTGAGAGCTAAAATTGATATGACTCATACCAATATGTTGATGCGTGATCCTATTATGTATCGTATTTTGCATAAACACCACCACAGAACAGGGGATCAATGGTGTATCTATCCGATGTACGACTGGGCACATGGTGAAAGTGATTATTTGGAACAAATATCACACTCTTTTTGTACCCTTGAGTTTTTACCTCATAGAGAATTATACGATTGGTTTTTAGATCAAATATACGATGCTACAAAAGTGCGTCCTAAACAAAGAGAATTTGCCAGAAGAAATCTTTCTCATACCGTGGTATCGAAAAGAAAGTTGTTGCAATTAGTTGAAGAAAAACATGTTACTTCTTGGGATGACCCACGTATGAGTACTATTTCAGGAATGCGCAGAAGAGGTTATACACCAGCTGCTATTCGAAATTTTGCGAATACTATTGGTATTGCTAAACGTACTAATTTGATTGACGTATCCTTGCTAGAGTTTTGCGTTCGTGAAGATTTGAATAAAATTGCTCCTAGGGTGATGGCCGTTTTGAATCCTGTAAAATTGGTGATTACCAATTACCCTGATGGAAATGTAGAGTGGTTGGAAGCTGAAAATAATCCAGAGGAAGCGGTAATGACCTATCGAAAAATACCTTTTACTAAGGAATTATATATTGAAAGAGAAGATTTCCAAGAAGAGGCGAATAAGAAATTCTTTCGTTTAACTTTAGGGACTGAGGTTCGTTTAAAGAATGCTTATATAATTAAAGGAGAGCAAGTTATTAAAGATTCAGACGGAAATATTACTGAAATTCACTGTACTTATGACGTGGATTCGCGCAGCGGAAGCGGTACTGAAGCCAGTCAAAGAAAGGTAAAAGGAACCATTCATTGGGTTTCGATTGCGCATGCTATTCCTGCCGAAGTTCGCATTTATGATCGATTATTTTCACATGAAAGTCCGGATG
>CANCJZ010000284.1 GCA_947378465.1 Flavobacteriaceae bacterium | reverse complement strand
GTCTTATGAAGATTGGAATAACGTTATTAACACCAGTTTAAATGGTTTTTTTAATGTGACTAATTTTTTTATTCAAAAAATGTTACGCAATAAATACGGGAGAATTGTTAATATGGTTTCAGTTTCAGGAGTGAAAGGAACTGCTGGGCAAACCAATTATTCTGCAGCCAAAGGAGCGGTTGTAGCTGCGACTAAAGCATTAGCACAAGAAGTCGCAAAACGCAATATTACCGTAAATGCTGTAGCACCAGGTTTTATAAAAACGGATATGACAAGTGATTTAGATGAAAAAGAATTGAGTAAATTAGTACCGGTTAATCGTTTTGGAGAAGCTGAAGAAGTTGCAGATTTAGTGAGCTTTTTAGTTTCAAAAAAAGCAAGTTATATTACAGGTGAAATTATTAATATAAACGGAGGAATCTATTCCTAACATTTTAAAAAAAAATGGAAAGAAGAGTTGTAATCACGGGAATGGGAATTTATTCCTGCATTGGAACTTCATTAGATGAAGTGAGGCAATCGTTATACGAAGGAAAATCGGGGATAATGTTTGATGCTGAGCGAAAGGAATTTGGATTTCAATCAGCCATTACGGGTAGTGTTCCTAAACCAGATTTGAAAAACTTATTGACCAGAAGACAACGTATAAGTATAGGAGAAGAAACTGAATATGCTTATATGGCTACCATTGAAGCATTAAACAATGCAAAGATAGATGATGCTTTTTTTGATACTAATGAAGTGGGTATTATGTATGGAAACGACAGTGTTTCAAAAGCAATAATTGATGCAACAGATATTATCAGAGAGAAAAAAGATACTGCTTTAATTGGATCAGGAGCTATTTTTAAATCGATGAATTCTACAATAACAATGAATTTGTCAACAATATTTAGATTAAGAGGAATTAATATGACCGTTAGCGCTGCCTGTGCTAGTGGTTCACATTCCGTTGGATTAGCTTATTTATTGATAAAAAATGGACTCCAAGATGTGGTTATTTGTGGGGGGGCTCAAGAAGTGAATAAATACGCAATGGCCAGTTTTGATGGTTTAGGTGTATTTTCTCCAAATGAGCAAGAACCTCATAAAGCGTCACGTCCATTTGATGCTGATCGAAATGGTCTTGTACCAAGTGGAGGAGGAGCAACGTTAATTATAGAGAGTTATGAGTCTGCAATTAAAAGGGGGGCTCCAATTATAGCCGAGATTTTAGGTTATGGCTTTTCATCTAATGGGGGACATATTTCAACACCAAATGTTGAAGGTCCGGCTACAGCAATGAGAAGAGCAATTGAACACGCTGGTATACTACCAAGTGATGTTGAATATATAAATGCACACGCTACATCAACGCCTGTAGGGGATGCAAATGAAGCAAGAGCTATTTTTGAAGTGTTTGGTGAAAATGGGCCTTATGTGAGTTCGACTAAATCAATGACAGGGCACGAATGTTGGATGGCAGGGGCAAGCGAGATCATTTACTCAACGATTATGATGCAAAATTCATTTATAGCACCTAATATTAATCTAGAAAACCCAGACGAAGATTCCCAAAAGATAAATCTAGTTAACAAAACGTTGGATACAAATTTTAATGTATATTTGTCAAATTCTTTCGGATTTGGTGGTACAAATTCGGCTATTGTTTTAAAGAAAATTTAATTTTATATGAGTACAGAAGAAATCTTGAACAAGATTAATGAGATATTAGTAGATGAATTTGAGGTTGATGCGGAGGTGATTACTCCTGAAGCAAATTTGAAAGACACGTTGGGATTAGATAGTTTAGATTATGTTGATTTAGTGGTAACGATTGAATCAAATTTTGGAGTTAAACTTGGAGAAGCTGATTTTGTTGGTATTGCTACTTTCCAAGATTTTTATAATTTATTGGAGGCAAAACTTAAACTGAAAAATTAAAATTATTATTAATAAAATATAAGGATATTATTTAATAATCCTATTTTAAAAATCTAATAATTATCATATGAGTCAATGGGATGGAAAGTCTAAAGGGACTCTTTTAGGATATAAAATATTTGTTTTTTGTATAAAAAAGCTCGGGATTAAAGCATCGTATTTTGTTTTAATTTTTGTAGCTTTTTATTATTTTACATTTCTAAAAAAGAGTAATAAGGCAATATTTTATTACTTTCATCAAAAATTAGGATTGCCCTTTTTGAAGTCCAAAAGAATGGTTTATATGAGCTATTTTACTTTTGGACAAACAATAATAGACAAGGTTGCCATTTCAGCTGGATTGCGCAATCGTTTTACTTATGAGTTTGATGGTATTGATATCCTTAAACAACTTCTTGAAGAAAAAAAAGGAGGAGTATTGATTAGTGCACATATCGGAAACTTTGAAATTGCAGAACATTTTTTTGGGGAAATAGATTTTGATTGCCAAATTAATTTGGTTACTACAGATAGAGAACATTCTGTAATAAAGGAATATCTAGAAAGTGTTACCCAAAAATCATCTATAAAGTTTATTCTAATAAAAGAAGATATGTCTCATATTTTTGAGATTAACAATGCCCTTTCTCGTAACGAATTAATCTGTTTTACAGGCGATCGCTACTTTGAAGGATCAAAATGTTTAACAGCACCATTGCTTAATGAAGAAGCAAATTTCCCAGCAGGACCATTCCTGATTGCTTCCCGTTTAAAAGTTCCAGTAGTGTTTGTTTATGTAATGAAAGAAGCAAATTTACATTATCATTTATTTGCTAGAGTTGCTAATACAAAACACAGGGACGAAAAAGCATTACTTGGTGCTTACATTGAAAGTGTTGAATCGATGCTGATGAAATACCCATTACAATGGTTTAACTATTTTGATTTTTGGTATAAGCCTAATAAATAATATAAACCACAATAAATAGATACTGACTACCCCATGTCATTTCTTTTTATTAATAAAAAGTAATAAATGGAAGAATTTGACTCAATAATTATTGGATCAGGGGTTGGTGGTTTGGCAACTGCAATATGTTTAGCAAGAGCAGGACAAAAGGTTTTGGTGTTAGAACAACATTATGTACCTGGTGGATGGGGACATAGTTTTACAATTAAAGGTCAAAGATTTAGCCCTGGAGTACATTATGTAGGTCTTTTAGATGATGGACAATCTACTAATGAGCTTTATAGAGGTCTAGGAGTTGCTAATGATATGGTCTTTTTTAGAATGAATCCAAATGCTTATGAGCATTGTTATATAGGGAATGAAAGAATTGATCTGCCAGCTGGAGTCGATAATCTAGAACGAGTATTATCCCAAAGATTTCCTAAGGAAAAAGAGAACATAAAGGAATATCTATCTTTGGTTCAAAAAGTAAATTATGAACTTCAATTAATTCCAAAATTAAAAGGATGGTGGCAAAAAATCACGGTTCCCTTTAGAACAAAACATTTTGGTAAGTTCTCTCTATTTTCACTTAAAAGAGTAGTTGGGTGGCATGTTA
>CANCJZ010000283.1 GCA_947378465.1 Flavobacteriaceae bacterium | reverse complement strand
CTTTAATACTTCATTATAACCATATTGTTTAAAATCGGAGCCATCGTAGCGGAACAAGCCATTATCAGTTGCAATCCAAATAATGCCATTTTTTTCCTGATTGATATAATAGGTGTAGGAACAATTCAGACCCGACTCTTGGAAATAGTTGAACATTCCATTAATCTGAGCAGTAGCATAGTTCCCAATAAGGAGGAATAATATGAATTTTAGTAATTTCAATTTGGGGGTATATGATGCTAATTTATCAAATTTATTTATTAGATGATAAATTTGAATGCAATTCTTTTAATGAATGGTTGGATTTAAGGTAATCTTAAATTAAATAATTCCTTCAAAACGATTCCAATCGAAAGTATTTTGCTTTCTATTGGCATTATTTTGATCTAATTTTTGAAATGATTTGTCGGTTTTAATTTCATTCAAACCAAATTCCGGAAATGCAGGAAGTGATTGAGCGGAAAGTTTTCCATTTTCAAAATATAAGTAGAGTTTTTTCAAACGTTTGTTGAGAGCCACATAAAAGCAATCTAATAATTTGTTGTCTTTGAAATAGGAGTAGGTTTTTATTTTGTTTTTGGACTCTTCACAACTGTCAATTATTTTAAGCAATTTATCAGTATGTTTTTCGAAACGGATGATTGAAATAATACTGAGCAAAGGATTGTCTTCGTTATAACCTTCTTGTGAACAGTTTTCAAATACATTAGCGATGTTGGCTAACAATTCATTAATACCAAAAATCATTACTTGCACAGGTTTATCTTTTTGATAGCACACTCTTATTTTGGTATAATCAGGAAGATCATGATAAAGGTTTTTCAAGTTTGTTTTATATCCATTATTATCCATAGCTTGTTCCAACAAATTTACATCTGAAATATATTCTGAGTTTCTATTGTTGCGGATGAATTTGTGATCATAGCGAATGCCTTGGTCAATAAAGAATAGATTTGTTTCTTCAATTTCATTTTCAGAGATGATAATGTCTTGATAATATGTTCTGCCTTCTTTTAAAAATGGATTTAAATGATCCGAAATCGCAGTGATTAATTCAGGTTTTTTAGAGTTGAATTGGAACATAATAGTTTGATTTTGTAGGTTGTTTTAATGGGGGTACTTCTATAGCAATAATTTTTAGATTATAATTTTTGAGCAAAAAGGGAATAGGGTTGTTTTAAGTTAATAATTAAATATTTATTAAAGAAAGTCGATGCTGAATCTATTTCTTACTCAAATTTAACAATTATATCCTATTACTTTTTTTTCTATTGAGTAAGTGTTTCTGTTTTTCGAGTAAGTGAGCTTATATAGATGTGAAATTAGTTTTTTGTAAGAAAATAAGTCTATTTTTAGTAGACATTGTTCAGTGATAACTTAAAGATAATATAATAATTTATAACCTATGACCTAATCATAACTACCTACAACATCAATTTGCGCATATTATTAGTGTTTTTGTATATTTGAAAAATAAAATAAAATAAAAGATTCTTCAATGCAACAAAAAATAGACCTACCTCTTAAAGTAAAATTAGTAATCGGAGCGGCAATAGGATTGCCACTTGCTGTTTCGGTAGTTTGTACGTTAGCACAATGTTTTCCGGCTAATTATGCAATTGATTATTTATCAGAACCAGACGGGACGTTTCCAGTTAAAGCTGCAATATTGCTGAATTGGATACTATTTATGCTTGCAGAGCTTCCAATAATTATTGTAATAGGATTGATTAAAAAACTTGTTTTTAATTCATCGACAAAACAATAATAAATGCAAAAGTTTATTTTCCTTGCTTTTCTGATTGCTTTAGTCCCACTAAATGCTCAAAAAAAACCCCAACACAAAAAGAAAAAGTCAGTGGTATATGAAATGCCAATAATGCCTCCTGTAGAGAAATCACAACCGACTGGGGTTATTGATCGGTCAGTGAATCATAGTCATGTGGGAACTTTTGAAGATCAAGCCAAATGTTTAGATGCTTTTTTTGAAAAAGATTCTATCAAAAGATTGGATATGCTTAAAGAACTAAAAATTCAAAAAACGGCTAATGAATTCTTAGAAGAATATTTGACCAAATACAACGATACTTGTTCCAAATTGAAGCAAACTCTATTTAGACCGGAACATTATACTATGAAATGTAGAGCACTGGTTAAGAGTAAGTATAGTGATTATGATACGATGTTTGTTCTAGATTATACTTTTGATAAAAAAAAGTATTTAGAAGAAAACAAGAAGAAAGGTAAAACTTCGGATATTATTATTCCTTGTAGTATTACCTTGCACCTCGAATATATCTATAAAGAAGTTGTATATCAAAGCCCTTATTTTGCGGGTTGTATTCAGGAGAAAATTTAATCAAACACCCAAATGAAAATCAAAATTACCTTATTATTGTTCGTTTCAATTGCTATTAATGCTTTTGGTCAGTGTAAATACAATGACTATTATGAAGTAACTAATATTCCTTCTAATACTATTTCATTTAATTTAACAGAAACCTCTAGTAGCAGTTGTTGTAAAATTGAAAAGATAAGTAGTTATTCAGAGTTTATTTTTTCAAAAGCAAAACAATATATTAGCAGTAGAGGAGGCGCTCATTTTTATAATCAATTAAAACCTCAAGGTTTATATATTGAATATCTAGATCTAAATGAAGTGGATGATACTAATCCTGCTTTTTTTGAATTATCTAAATACAATGTTAGTTACCAAATCGATTATGTATACACTAATGGGAAATTTACTTATCAATTTTATATTAAGTTAGACAAATCAGGTGAACCTATTAGTGATGATGCATTTCCAGATATGAGTAAAAACTTTAAGTTTGAAAAACTGGCCGATATATGTACAGCGATACAATTGGTAAAGGCGCATCCACAATTCAAAAAACAAAAAGTTGACATCGGTCGATTATACTATAATGAAGAAACCGGTAATTTTTGCTGGATAATCACGAATGCGCCTCCAAGACTTTCTCCAGGAATGCATGATGTTACTATAAATTGGTTTTATGTCAATGCAAATTCCAATAAATTAGAAAAAATAGAAAAACATATAGATACTTTTGTCATTCCTGAAGAAGAACAACCATCACCTAAAATGAAACCCAAGAAAAAGAAAAAATAATTCCAAAGTAAACCTTAATCTGTTTAATTAGTTATTTGGATATGGGTTGTCATTTAGTAAACCTTCGTTTTGAGTACTATTAATAAGCAAAGGAGTATTTTAAATGAAAATTGGCTCCAAACGCATCCGCCACTTCTCCAAAGATACCTGCCACTTCTCCAAACGCATCCGCCATTTCTCCAAAGACACCTGCCACTTCTCCAAACGCATCCACCATTTCTCCAAACGCATCCGCCACTTCTCCAAAGACACCTGCCACTTCTCCAAACGCATCCGCCATTTCTCCAGACTCACCTGCCACTTCTCCAAACACATCAGCCATTTCTCCAAAGACACC
>CANCJZ010000282.1 GCA_947378465.1 Flavobacteriaceae bacterium | reverse complement strand
CCAGCTTTGCAAAAAATATTGATTAAACATATTGTTTTTATTATTTCCGTAGCTATATGAAAATCATCTTGAAAATAAACTTCTGCTCTTTCTAAACTTCTTAAGGAAATTAGCCATTGTGGTCTATGTGGGTTGGTATAGTTATAAATATCTCCACTTAAAGTTGTGAGTAAATAATCAAAAACATTTGAAGTATTATAAAAATTTTGTTTAAATAAAGATATTGAGTTTTCGTTTTTTTCTGATAAAAAAGTAAAAAGCGATCGTTCATTTTGCCCATACCGTTGAAGTGCACTAACAAGGATATTAGCAGACAGCCATTCAAGTGGATATAAAGACTTAATAAGATTTTGACTTGTTTCACTAAAACTTACTAAACCAGATTTTTTTATAAGATCATTTGTTTTAAAAAAATCTTTCTCAAGTTTTTTTTGAATCTGAATTTCATCTAATTGCTTACTAGCAAAATAAAGAAGTTGTTCAATAGGCTCATTAAATAAAAGTTCAATAAACCTCCCCTTAATTTTTTCCCATTCCTGTCTTTCAATAACATCTAGTGAATTGGAATAAGAGATGAAATTTTGATGTAATGTAATTATAAAATAAGAATTCTTACTACCATCATTTACCCACTCAGAAATTAATTGTAATAAGTATAAATCATTGCTGTTTTCATTTTTATTTACACCTTCTAAGATTTTGCCGAATTCGTCAATTAAAATTACGAATCCACTGTTTCTTAATTGAGCTTTTTCTCTTTTAGTTTCGAGAGCGTTTAGTATATCTTTAGTTGTTGAATCTTTTTCTAAATTTAGGGACTCCTGCAAGGAATTTGTCAAAGTCGAAGAACCACCAATAATTTTTAGAAACTCAAATGAATCCAAGTCTTCATTAAAATCATTTCCAAAAAAAGTCTTCTCCTTAAGCAAATTTTTTTCTAATGCCCATAAAAAAGTAGATTTACCTGTCCCATAATTTCCTATCAACGTAAATGACCGATTAGAACTTCCATAATTACTAAATATCCGCTTAAAAATTTGCGCGGTATTAGGTGTTACAACGTAATTTAAGTTCTTAGATTGGTCACGTAAGATATTAGTTGAAATATTATATTCCATAGTAATCATTTAATAATTTTAAACCAAAATTTTGATTTTTAGACTTTATTTGAATTTGTCTTGTACCTGCGTCATCATTATATATAAACTCAGAATATGTTTGACATAGTTGTTCAACCAAGATTTCTAAACCTTCGTTTGAAAGAGCAAAATATGATCCTAATGATATTCTTATATCTTTAAAATTTATTGCGTTTTCATTTTGACATATATCTAACAGACAATAACCAAAAATCGAAATGGGAATATTTTTTACACCTTTATTTATTTTATAAATACTGTCCTTACCGTTATATTTTCTTTCCATTATACCGATAAGATTTAACTCAATTAACGGAGAGTTAAAATCATCTTCAATCGTCTTAAAGTTTTTCTCTAAGATTAAATATGAATTGATAAATGCTTTGAAGTCTGACTTCAAAGTTATAACACTTGCATCTTTTTGAAAATTGTCTTTTAATTTTTGCTGAATGAAATTTATGATTTGTGTTTCTGTAAATTCAATACTCGCTTTTTCTTTAAAAAAATCACTAAATATAATCTTGAAAATACTTGCAATTTCGTTTTTGCAGATCAGATATTGTAACAACCATAATGATCCTTCATCCTCTAGGTATTTATCATAGCCTTCATTTTCTAAAAACAGTAAATTTGCAATTGTGGAAATTTCAGACTTATTTGTAAGACCAAAAGCTTTCAGCCAATATTGAATTGATTGAACCATGTTTTTACCAACACCTAGTACAGAAGTAGATTTCTCTATATCATTAAATCCATTAATTCCCTCATTAACAATTAGTTCCAAACCTTTTAGAAGCCATTGTTGTCTGCAATGAAAAGTATCATGACCGGAAAATCTCAATTCATTCATAAAAATTAAATATTTGTGCAAGTTAAGCAAAATGGGTGAGTTCTCCCATTGAGGATATTTTATTTTTATAAAAATTAAAAAAATTACGTATAATATTGTTAATCAATAAAATAGTAATTTTTTTATTAATGAATTAAGTGAAGTAGTTTTTTTAAAGAGTTTTAAGAATGTTTAAATAAAAATATAATATTTTAATTTTTATTTATATAATCTTTATTCACTTACTTCACTAAAATAAGAATATTTACTTATAAAAAAACATTCCCAAGGATATAACATTTAAACAAAAACAAAAATTATGAAAGGTATTTTAGGATTTATTATGGCAAGTATAAACGAAGTTGAAATTGAGTTATTGAAAGGGTTAAAAGAAAAAGACAATGAAGAATTAAATTGTGTAATTGAAGAATTAATTTATATTATTGAGTACTAAATAAATCGGCTAAAGAAACTTCTAAAGCCTTTGCTATTTTTAAAAGAGAAAGTATAGTTGGATTTCTTTTTCCTGATTCAATTGTATTATAATTACTCTTATCAAAACCACATCTATAAGCAATCTCCGTTTGAGAAATTTTCTTTTCTAAACGTAACTTCTTTATTCTTTTACCTAAGGTAATTAGATATTCTTTTTCGCTATGTTCATTTTCTTCATACACATTGCGATATTCCAAATAATAGAATGAAAAAAGTTATAATATATTATAACTTTGTATTTTTTGCATAAATTTGAAGTTCATATAATGATTCAAAAAATATAACGAATGAAGTATCTTAAAACAACTAAAAAAAAAATGCGATCACGTCAATTTAATAGCCCTTAAACATAATATTAATTAATTAACAAATAATCGATAATACATTTTACAATATTAAATTTTTAATTAAATCTCATAATTATGACCTATTCACAATCAAAACATTTCCTTTTATATTTAACTATGCTAATCACTACATTTCCTTCTTTTGCACAGACTGCACAACCAGATGAGAAGATAGATAAAGAACCTAATACTGAATGGAGCTCAATTCCACAATGGTATTCTGTAACTGGAGGAAAGCAATTCTCTTTTGTTAAAAATAGAGTGTCGAAGCTAAAAACATGTAAAGATGGATCAAATAGTTTTTTAGACTCATTTCAAGCCTCTAATTACCTTAAATTTAATACTATAACAAGTTCAGAAAAATCAAAAATGCTTGAATTAGCAGAAAAATATTATTTAGGGGCTACAATAATAAAAACTCCAAATGATACTGTTGGGGAATATATTAAATTAATTGACATACCAGAAACTGATAGTTTTGTTATCATAGCTACAGCAGGGATTAAACCAAAATATAATATTGTTAAATCACGAAAAAGAGAAGAGCAAGACCCATTTAATAGTTCTAAAACAACCGTGTACTATGTGCCCTATAATAAAACTCCTTATTATTCAGGTTTTGATGAATATTATATTAACAAAAGTGAAGCAAAACTTCTTATTCAAAATCTAAAAACTAAA
>CANCJZ010000281.1 GCA_947378465.1 Flavobacteriaceae bacterium | reverse complement strand
CAATAATCAATAGCGTAACCCCAATTTTTTAATCAATAGGGATGGGTTTTAACCCATCCACGAATGATAATCACGAATGATAATCAAGTTTCGAACCTGACAGGTTTTTTCAACCTGACAGGTTTTGAATAACAAAAACAACATGAATCAATAGGTAATAATCATGTTTTTTTTATTTAAAATGGGATAATGGTAATACATCATGTCAATTTTATAAAAAAACCACCATCACCATACACCCATTCAACAAGAGAAATCCGCCTTTTTACACGATAAAAATTTTCTTTATAATGACAGCGAAAAGTAGTCCGTAGGGACTAAGCGTTTGTAGAAATTTCAAATATACAAAGGAAATAAGCTCCGTAGGAGCGTCCTATGTAAAGTGAATTAAATTGAAAAATAACCAAGATATTTCATAAGTCAAAAATTACAAACATTCAGCCCCTTAAAGGAAGTTTAAATGGATGTTTTTAGCCTTATGTAAAAGTCATTAAGGCTTATGAAGAAATCATTAAGGCTTATATAAAATCATTAAGGCTCCTGCCAAAGTCATTAAGGCTCCTGCAAGAATCATTAAGGTTCCTGCAAGAATCAACAAGGCTCCTGCCAAAGTCATTAAGGCTCCTGCAAGAATCAACAAGGCTCCTGCAAGAATCAACAAGGCTCCTGCCAAAGTCAACTAGGCTAATATTGAAAACAAAAAAGAATTATAGCACCCCAAGTATTATTTCAAATGCCTCAAAATAGCAATAATTATAATCCTTCTAGGAAATTCATAATTCATAATTCATAATTTATAATTCATAATTATGCAAGTGTTGTACTAACTGCTGTACCGCAATACCTCTATGACTAATTTTGGATTTTTCTTCCATAGAGAGTTGGGCGAAGGTTTGAGTGCCATTTTCAGCAATAAAAATTGGATCATAACCAAAGCCATTGGTTCCAATTTTTTCCTCTATGATAGTCCCTTTTATTATTCCAGTAAATAACTGCTGCTCCCCATTGAGATTCAAACAAATTACCGTTTTAAATTGAGCCGAACGATCGGTTTGATCCTCAAGATTGGCAATCAATTTATCCATATTGTCTTGTGCACTTTTTTGTTCGCCGGCATAACGTGCAGAATACACACCAGGAGCTCCATTAAGAGCATTTACTTCCAATCCAGTATCATCAGCAAAACAATTGTAGCCGTACTTTTGAGTCACATAGTTGGCTTTTTGAATGGCATTGCCTTCAATAGTCGGAGCCGTTTCAGGGATTTCTTCTATACATCCAATGTCTTCCAAACTCAATAGTTGGATGCTTTCTGGAATTAGCTTTTGGATTTCTTTAATCTTATTTTGATTATTGGAGGCGAAAACGAGTTGCATAGTTAAGGGATGTGTTTATTATTCTTCTTTCTTTTGGGTATTAAAAAGTCGGGTGATTTCTTTCAAACGCTCTTCACGCAGTACTTTCTTGGCTTTTTTCTTAGCCTGTTCTTTGTGGAGTTTGTCGTTATGTGTTTTGATATTCTTATCGTTATTTCTTCCCATAATTATTCGATTTTATCGAGTTTTAAATAGCCAATATGCAAGGTATCTTCTTCTTTTTTAGTACTAAGAATGATATTTATTCGGTAGTTTTCGGTATATACATCAGCCAATATCTCTTTTACATTAAAAGCCTCATCAATGTCAATTCCACATTTGTCGTCGATATGTGAAGTAGCACCTTTAAAACTAAAATGTTTAAAAAACGCATTGTTTTTAGCTTTTTTAGAAGCCTCTGCAAGTGTTTCGCCCACAGCCAAAACCTTATAATGATATTCCTCAAATTCATTTTCTTTATAACCACCCAGATTAATAAAAAATAAGTTTTGAGTACCAACACTACTAGGGTCTTTTGCGACAATCTCAATGTCATAACCGTCAACCTGAGTAACTGTTCTCCATGCATCAATATGGATTTTACCTTTGGCTTCAGGCCAAAACTGCTTCATTTGGGGTATCAATTCCTTCAAACTATTGCCTATTCCAAAAAAAATATCATGCTGTTCCGTCAATCGACCGGGAGGGCGACAGCCTAGCATTACCATATAGAGCCGGGGAGTAATTTTCATTTTTCAAAGCTACAAAAAAATATGCCGAATTTCATTTGGCATAATTAATGTATCTTTAGAACCTCTAAAAACAAGAAAAAATCATGAAAAAAATTATTTTAATGTTAGCATTTATTGGGATGATAGTGCTACAAGGATGTTCAGGTCCACAAGGAGCTCCAGGACAAAATGGTCAAGACGGATTGTTAAGTGAAGTGTTTGAACTTCAAAATGTAAGTTTTGGTTATGATCCTAATTTAGGATATAATATTTACAGAACCTTAAATCCTAATATCTACGCTTCTGATAATTTGTTGGTCTACAGAATGACAGGAACAATAGATTCGAATACTCCAATTTGGCAATTAATGCCAAGAACATTATACCTTACTCAAGGAGAGTTGGATTATGATTATGATTTTAGTAAAGTTGATTTTACAATTTATGCAGGAGGTACTTATAACCTAGCAACTACTCCTGCCTATATCACCAATCAAACCTTTAGAATAGTTATCCTTCCAGGATATTTTTCTAATAAAAATAATAAAGATGTTGATTTGTCGAATTACAATGAAGTTATCAAACGTTTTAATATAGATGATACCAATGTTAAGGTTATCAAATAGCATGAGTCTATACTAAAGAATAATTATTTCTATTAATAAAAAAGCTAGAGTTTATTGCTCTAGCTTTTTTATTTATATAAAATGTAATTTAGTTCATTATCCAAGGAAATAGTAATCTCTTTATCCCAAACCAAACAAACATCTTTCCTCTTTTCCTCTTTCCTCTCCAGTCTATTCTCTATACTCTATTCTCGTTTTCTTAATACTTAATACTCAATACTTAATACTCATCTATTTCTTCTTCGTCAAAGAAACAACAACGCCAGTCAATAATGCCACGCCAATAAAAGTAAGGGATACCCATTCAGGGAATTTATAATGATGAATGATTAGCATTTTTATTCCTACGAATGTTAAGATTGCGATTAGGCTGTATTCAAGATAGCTGAATCTTTGTAGCATATTAGCCAAGAAGAAATACATTGAACGCAGACCTAATATCGCAAAAATGTTAGAACTAAACACTAAAAAAGGATCAGATGTGATAGCCAGAATTGCAGGGACGCTATCCATTGCGAAAACCATATCCATTACCTCAATTACTAATAAGGTAACAAATAAAGGGGTGGCGCAAATCCGATTATTTTCTCTAATAAAAAAATGCTCTTTGTCTTTATGGTGTGCTATAGGAACAATCTTTCCAATTAATCGGTAGATAAGTGATTCTTTAGGGTCGAATTCTTCTTCTTCTTTCTTGAAGAGCATTTTTACAGCTGTGAAAATTAAGAAACCTCCAAAAACATAGGTAATCCAATCTATTTTATTAATTAAAATCACTCCAAAGAAGATCATTATTGCTCTAAAAATAACCGCTCCAATAAT
>CANCJZ010000280.1 GCA_947378465.1 Flavobacteriaceae bacterium | reverse complement strand
GTACACATCAACATTACCAGCAATTTTACAAAGGAATCAAAGTAGAATTTGGTGTAATCATTACGCATTCCACCAAAGAAGGCGTTTATATGATCAATGGGGAAACTTATAACGCAACAGGCTTGAATTTACAAGCCTCTATGACTGCTCCTGAGGGTTTGAATGTAATATTGAATTCCAAAAATGGCGCTAAATACCTTTGGGAATCCCCTGATGATGCCTTGGCGATGAATTATCAAAAGCCTACTGGGGAGTTGGTGATTTTGCCAAATGTTATTACAGGAGCAATAAACCTGGCTTACAAATACGATGTTTATACTACCGAACCTTTGGCTAGAGAAGAAATTTATGTCGATGCGCATTCGGGTCAAATTCTTTATTCGAATCCAATTATCAAGCACGTTCACGAAAAAAAGAACGCTCCAACGACTACCACAGCCGCTAAAGTTGTGGAAGTGGAGGCCTCAGTAATTGGAACCGCTAACAATACCAAATACAGCGGAAGTCGTCAAATTGAAACGACCTTTGATACTCCGAGTAGCAAATATATTTTAAAAGATGATACCCGTGGAGGTGGGGTGCAAACGTTTAATAGCGCACGTACTACCACTTATCCAACCACGAATTTTACTGATTCTGATAACAATTGGACTACGGCAGAATTCAATAACGCTAATAAAGATATTGGAGCCCTTGATGCTCATTGGGGAGCTGAAATGACTTATGATTTTTGGAAAAATATTTTCAATCGCGACAGTTATGATGGCAATGGAACCAAACTCAAAAATTATGTGCATTACCGTTCTAATGCGAGTACCAGTTTGGTGAATGCTTTTTGGAATGGAGCTGTAATGTCCTACGGTGATGGAAATAATTCAGTGTCGATATTAACTTCAATTGATGTTTGTGGTCACGAAATAGGTCACGGAGTATGTTCTAGTACCGCTAATTTGGCGTATCAAAACCAATCCGGAGCGATTAATGAAGCTTTATCCGATATTTGGGGAGCTTGTATTGAGCATTATGGTCGTTCAGGATCCTTGGTAGGGCCTTATCCTGCAGCCGTGTTTACTGTAGCTGAGGATTTAGGGACCAGCCCTTTCCGTAGTATGAGTAGTCCATTGAATTTTGGTAATCCGGATACTTATTTAGGAACCAATTGGACAGCAACAGGGGATGAAGGCAATTGTACTCCATCCACGAATAATGACCACTGTGGTGTACACAACAATAGCGGGGTGATGAATCATTGGTTCTATATCGTTACTGCTGGAAAATCAGGAACTAACAATGCGCCAACGCCTCATTCCTATAGTGTAACCGGAATTGGGATGGCCAAATCCTCTCAAATTGTATTTTATGCCGAAAGAGATTATTTGACCTCCAACGCAACTTATTTGGATATGCGCAATGCAACTTTGGAAGTGGCTAACAATTTGTATTGTGGCACTAGTCCTGAAGTGATGGCTGTAACGAATGCTTGGTACGCAGTTAATGTAGGGACGCAATACTCAGCTTTTGCGACGGATATTTCATTAAAAAAAATTGTACAACCGCTTTCTGTCGCTTGTGGTACTCCTGTTAATCCAGTTGTTACCATTGAAAATGACGGAACGAATCCTATTACAGCGGCTACTATTTCCTATACAATTGATGGGGGAGCGGCTACGACATTCAATTGGACCGGAAGTTTGACTTCTTGCCAATCGGTGGATTATCCTATTACTATTGGTACTTTGGCTCGTGGAACGCATACTTTATCGTTTACAACAACTACGAATGGTGATGGCAATAGTGGGAATAACACTAAAGCAACTTTATTCCTTGTAAATGATGCCGGAGTAGTCAACCAAGTGAATACTTTCGAAGCGAATTCCGATAATTTGATTTCTTTTGATAAAGGCGATACCAACAATTTATGGGAACGCGGACAGGCAGCTGGAGGCACCTTAACGGCTGCGGTTGCGGGGAACTCTAATGTATATGGAACAATTCTTTCAGGGAATTATACGGACAGTACAATTTCCTATTTAGTGTCTCAATGTTATGATTTGACCAATTATCAAGATCCAACCTTCAAGTTTGATATGGCTTTTGATTTAGAACCAGATTATGATTTCCTTAATGTGGAATATTCGACTGATGCGGGAGCTACTTGGTCCATCTTAGGTGATGCGTCCTCTTCTTCTACTTGGTACAATAGTATCAATACACCGAATGCCACCAATTGTGATTATTGCGTAGGGGCTCAATGGACAGGATTAGGGAGTGATTCCAATCAATTTGGGAATACTAATGCCACAATGAATACCTATATTTGGGATATGCCTGATTTTGGATATGGCGGTGCTACTCCACAATCGAACATCATCTTCCGTTTCCATTTCTTATCGGATCCAGCAGTGAATTATGAGGGCGTACTTATTGATAATTTTGTAGTAACAGGTACCTTGATGTTATCCAATCATCAAAGTAAATTTGATACTTTTGAAATCAATCCCAATCCTACAAGCGGATTAGTGAATGTCAAATTAACAACTGCTGACGAAGTGAAAATAGAATTATTCGACATTCAAGGACGCAAATGTTTCTCCAATGATTACGCGAATTCCGATGTGATATTTAATCAACAAATCAATTTAGGACAATTGCAAAAAGGAATCTACCTTTTAACGGTTACTTCTGAAGGAAAAACAGCTACTAAAAAGCTAGTGATACAATAAAACAAACAAACCTTTCTTTATATCCGGATACATTTTTAATTAAATGCTATCCGGTTTTTTTTGGTCGAGGTTGTTTTTAAAAGTTGTAGGTTGTTATTTATGGGGTTTGTTAGGTTATAGGTTGTGGCTTGTTTTTAAAAATAAATAAAAAGCGATCCATTTTAAATAAAAGGCCTTCCATTGAGGAGGTAATACCCACGCAGGGTTTAAAACCCTGCGAGGGTTGGATTTCGTGTAAGTATAACTCTTGAAGCTACTCTTTATTTATGGTTTTTTTAATTTTTTTTTAAAATAAAAGGCCTTCTATTGAGGAGGTAAAACCCTCGCAGGGTTTAAAACCCTGCGAGGGTTGGATTTCGTGTAAGTATAACTCTTGAAGCTACTCTTTATTTATGGTTTTTTAATTTTTTTTAAAATAAAAGGCACACCATTTTTTACAATAGGCACACCATTTAAAATAAAAGGCTGTCCATTTTAAAAAAAAGGCCCGCCATTTTTTACAAAAGGCTGTCCATTTAAAATAAAAGGCTATCCATTTTAAAAAAAAGGCTGGCGTGGAGAAGAGACAGAAGCTTCCTTTAGAAAATTTCGCTGGCGTGGAGAAGAGACAGAAGCTTCTTTCGGAAAATTTCGCTGGCGTGGAAAGAAGACAGAAGCTTCCTTTAGAAAATTTCGCTGGCGTGGAGTGGATACAGAAGCTTCTTTCGGAAAATTTCGCTGGCGTGGAGAAGAGACAGAAGCTTCCTTTGGAAAATTTCGCTGGCGTGGAGAAGAGACAGAAGCTTCCTTTGGAAAATTTCGCTGGCGTGGAGTGGAGACA
>CANCJZ010000279.1 GCA_947378465.1 Flavobacteriaceae bacterium | reverse complement strand
CCATGCTATATCCATGCTATATCCATGCTATATCTATGCTATATAGTAGTACATAATTAAAAGTATCTTATTACTACTAAAGCGGTTATATGCCTTTGAATTGGGTAGTGTCAAATTGGTTTGCCTCGGGAATGGTAGGTCTGTAAAATAGTTAGCGGTAGTAGATTAAGTTTATAGAATAGACTTTAGGAGCAAAATGAGTTGATGGTGACGAGGTCTTATTGTATTTAACACAAAAAAGTGCGGTTATTTATAAATTTTTCACTAAAATTGACAGTTTTTATAATCAATCCAAAAATGAAATCTAAACACTTACTGGTACTGTTCTTGGTATCTTGTTTTTCGGTAGTAGGGCAACAAAAATTGAGTATTGAAGAAATTTACTCGGGGGCGTTTCGTCCTGAAGCAATGGACGAGTTAATTGCTTTGAAAAACACGAATCAGTATACGATTTTGAACTTTGATAGGAGTTCGCGTAGTATGCAGCTTGATTTGTATGATTTTGCTAACCTTAAAAAAGCAGCTACCCTTATTGATACGAAGAGCTATGCAGAGTTGGCCGATGGCATTGATAGTTTTGTTTTCAGCAATGACGAAAAGCAACTGTTACTTGCCAACAATACGAATCAAATTTACCGTCATTCCTTTACGGCGGATTATTATTTGTATGATTTGGGCACTAAAAAGCTTACTAAAATACTAACCCAAATTCAAGAGCCTACTTTTTCGCCGGATGGAATGAAAATAGGATTTGCTAAAGAGAACAATCTTTTTATTTATGACATTGCGTCTAAAGCAACGACTCAAGTAACGACAGACGGTCAAAAAAATGCCGTAATTAATGGGATTACGGATTGGGTATATGAAGAAGAGTTTGCTTTTGTACGAGCTTTTGATTGGAGTGCTGACAGTAAAAAGTTGGCTTACATCCGTTTTGACGAAAGTAAGGTTCCTGAGTTTTCAATGACGGTTTACAAGAAAGATTTGTATCCCACAGTGGAGACGTTTAAATATCCTAAGGCAGGTGAACAAAATGCGAAGGTGTCCTTATTTATTTATGATGTAGTGTCTAAAAACGCTAAGGCGATTGATTTGAGTGCCTACAGTGATTTCTATATTGCTCGCATGAAATGGACAAATGATTCTAATGTTTTATCGGCTCAAGTATTGAATCGTCATCAGGACAATTTGGATTTGCTGTTTATCAATGGAACATCAGGAGCTACTAAGGTGGTGCTAAATGAAAAAGATAAAGCTTATGTGGATGTTACGGATAATTTGACCTTTTTGAAGGACAATAGTTTTATATGGACTAGCGAGAAGGATGGGTATAACCACATCTATTTGTATGACAAAACAGGTGCTTTGAAAAATCAAATCACGAAGGGTAATTGGGAAGTTACTGCTTTCTATGGTTTGGATGAAAAAGCTAAGACGGTTTATTATCAATCGGTTGAGGGAGGCTCTACCGTGCGGGATGTGTATCGCATAGGATTGGATGGAAAGAATAAAGTAAGGTTGTCTCAACAAGTGGGCACTAACAATGCTACTTTTAGTCCGAATTACCAGTATTTTATCAATACCTATTCTAGTGCTAGTGTTCCGCCTACCTATACTTTGAATACCACTAAGGATGGAGCGTTGGTACAATCGATATTGGATAATACCGCTTTGTTGGCTAAGATGAAAAATTATGATTTGCCTTCTAAAGAGTTTTTTGAATTGACTACAGAGAAAGGGCATACTTTAAATGCTTGGATGATCAAGCCTAAGGATTTTGACCCAAAAAAGAAGTATCCTGTATTTATGTACCAATATTCAGGACCGGGTTCGCAGCAAGTCGCCAAAGACTGGTTAGACACCAACGATTTATGGTTTATGATGTTGGCCCAACAAGGGTACATTACGGTGTGTGTGGATGGCAGAGGAACGGGATTTAAGGGGGCTGACTTTAAGAAAGTCACTCAAAAACAGTTGGGTAAACTTGAGGTAGAAGATCAGATAGACGCGGCTAAAGTGATTGGCAATTATGCTTATGTGGATAAAGCAAGAATTGGTATATTTGGCTGGTCTTATGGAGGCTTTATGTCTAGTAATTGCATTATGAAGGGTGCGGACGTATTTAAGATGGCCATTGCGGTTGCTCCGGTAACGAATTGGCGTTTTTATGACAGTATTTATACCGAGCGCTATTTGCAAACACCGCAGGAGAATGCGGCGGGGTATGATGAAAATTCGCCGATAAACTTTGTCTCTAAATTGAAAGGGAATTTCCTTTTGATCCATGGTAGTGCTGATGACAATGTGCATGTACAGAATTCGATGCAGATGATTGAGGCCTTGGTACAGGCAAATAAGCAGTTTGATTGGGCGATTTATCCTGATAAAAATCATGGGATATATGGCGGCAAGACCAGAATACAATTGTTCAATAAAATGACCAATTTCATTAAAGAGAAACTATAATAAACCAAAATAAACTAAAACAATAATTATGAGTGAAACAACAGTAAAAACAGGACATCCTAAGGGGCTATACTTCCTCTTCTTCACAGAAATGTGGGAGCGATTTAGTTATTACGGAATGAGAGCGATCTTCATTTTGTTTATGACTAAAATACTATTAATGAAAGATGCTGATGCATCTCAGATTTATGGAAGTTATACGGGGTTAGTTTATTTGACACCGCTTTTGGGAGGTTACTTGTGTGATAAATATTTAGGAAACCGCAGAAGTATTGTAATTGGAGGTTTGTTAATGGCATTGGGGCAATTTTGTATGTTCTTGAGTGCTTCGGCCGGAGCTCATGGCGGTATTGCTATCATGTGGATGGGATTGACAGCGATTATTATTGGTAATGGATTTTTCAAACCGAATATTTCTACGATGGTAGGACAGTTGTATCCAGCCAATGATAGAAGAATTGACAGTGCCTTTACGATTTTCTATATGGGAATTAATTTAGGAGCTTTCTTTTCACCGCTAGTTTGTGGATCGATGGATTTTAAATGGGGATTTTTAGCGGCCGGTGTTGGAATGTTACTTGGTTTAGTAGCGTTTGTGTTTGGTCAAAAAAAATATCTTATATCGGAAGAAGGAAAACACATTGGTTTACCTGTTAAAAAATTGGATGCAAAAAGTATCGGAATGATTATAGGTTCGATTGGCATCATCTTTTTTATGTTGAATTTTAAACAAATGTTTGGAAGTGATGTAGATATTATCAGTTATTTCATTTATGGTTCTATGGTAGCTATGCCTATTATCATATTTAGTGATAAAAGTTTGACTAAAATTGAGACTCAAAGAATTTCTGTAATTTTCATATTAGCGTTCTTCGTCATTTTCTTTTGGGGAGCCTTTGAACAAGCGGGAGCGTCTTTGACCTTGTTTGCCGATAGACAAGTTAATAGAGATGTTGCAATTAATATTCCAGCTTGGTTGATTTTAGTTGTTGGATTGGTTGGTACTTATTTTTTATCAAAAGGATTAACATGGTTTTTTGATTGGACTAAAAAAACAGGATTACTCGTGACGGCAATAGTAAGTGTGCTACTGATTGTTTTAT
>CANCJZ010000278.1 GCA_947378465.1 Flavobacteriaceae bacterium | reverse complement strand
CATCCTGATCATTTGGGAAGTAGCTCTTACCTTACAGATTTTTCGGGAATACCGAGTCATTACTATGATTATTTGCCTTTTGGGGAAGAAATGGTGTCACAGAACACTTCTGTATATAATAATTTTTATAAATTTAGCGGTAAGGAACTGGATGAGGATACTGGGCTATACTATTTTGGAGCACGATATTATGATCCTAAATGGAGCGTGTGGTTGAGTGTGGATGCAATGGCGGAGAAAAGTCCGAATGCGGGGCCTTATAATTATTGTTTGGGGAATCCAATAAGATTTATTGACCCAGATGGAATGTCGGTTAATGATGACCACTTTATAAATAAAAATGGTAGTATCAGAAGTATTAAAACAGGAACAACTTACGATAGATTTTATACTCAAAACAATACTGGAGGATATACTTTGGAAGCAACTTTGGAAAAAAATGCTGATGGTTTAGTCCAATTTCCAGCTAATGGTAATGGATATTCTCGTTATGGAGGATTAGATGCTGGAGGAATGTCAACAAATCCTCCTGAAGAAGTCGGTTCAGGAGACCATTATTTAAAACCCGAAGCAGCTGCTGGTTTATTCGGTGTAATAAATGAATTAAGAGTTAAAGATATCTCAATTTCTTTTGGAGACATGTCATCTTCAAATGGTAGTGACCCTTGGCAAAATGGTGGAAAACATCATGCAGGTCATGGACATTATGGAAAACAAAGCGGTATGAATGCAGACTTTAGATATATAAATAATGATGGTAATAGTTTTCAAAGTGCAACAGCGACTTCTGATTCAAGTTTTAGCTTAGAAAATAACACATCAGTATATGATGCAGCTGAAAGATTTGGATTTACAAAAAACTACCAAGGGACAAATGGGTCTGTAATTGGTGTTACTAAAGTGGGGGGTCATAATGACCATGGTCACATAGGATTACAATATAGTTCTATGGATTGGAAATATACAAGTACTCCGCCTGCTGTAAATACTCCTTCCTCATTTCCTTCAACTTTATTACCGTTAGGATTTTAAAAAAAATAACATGAATTATATGAAATTTTCAGCAATTATATTTTCAGCAATTATATTCTTTTTTTACTCAAGCAAAGTGTATCATATTTCAGGATGTAATTCAAACAACCTTGAAAAAAATGCACAAAAAAATTGCTTATTAATTGAACCATCAAAAAATGAAATAATTTGTAATGGATTTGTTGTTTACAATGAGAAATTTGGAAACAATCCTGTATTTAACATTTACAAGGAGAACAAACAATCTTATGCAACGTTTAATTTTACTAATCTGAGTAAAGAAGTAAAACCTTATGCATGGAGCCCCGATAACTTTCTTTTGGTCTTTAGATGTTTAAAAAAAGTAAAAGATAGGTATCAAGTCATTATTAATGAAGATACTAAAGCAATAGGTTATATAATTACAAAAGATTTCACCTTTAAACATCAAACAACTGAGGAACACATTTTAAGTGTTTTCTCTGTTGGATTTGATAACACAGATAATCCAATTAAAAAGTCTCCAGCTAATTCATCAGAAATATTGACTTATGATAAAGATGAATTCTATCATCCTGTTTCAGTTAAAGATGAATGGTTAAAAATTAAATGGGGAGTTGAAGGTAATTGGAAATATGGTTGGATAAAATGGAAATCTAAAAATGAAATAATTATAGAATTGTTTTATTTTGCTTAAAGGGGAAATGTATCAAAGTTAGTGATGAACAGAATGCTCCTTCTCAAAACTCTATAAATATAAGTATAACGGGAAGGAGATGCAGGATGAGTTGTGGCTTAACATGAACGATTATGGCGCGAGATATTATGATCCTAAATGGAGTGTGTGGCTGAGTGTGGATGCAATGGCGGAGAAAAGTCCGAATGCGGGGCCTTATAATTATTGTTCAAATATTCCAATAAACAGAATTGACCCAACAGGGATGATTGATGGGGATTATTATACTAAGGATGGAGAATATATAGGATGGGATGGAAAAAATGATGGGAAAGTTTACATTGCAAATAAATATACACATAATGAAAAAAGAGGAGAAAACTATATTAAACGTTCAGACAGAAGAGAATTGATTGGAGTAACAAATGAAATTTTATTGGGATTTGCTTCAGCAATTCATACGGAGTCTGGAGGGGGTAAGGAGGAATCATATGCTATCGGAAATACAACAATGAATTTTATTGATAGTGGGGGTTCTACCCAATTACAAACATTAGAAGATGTCGTAATGTATGACAATAAATTTGCACAAGGAGCAACACAAAGTAATTTTTCAGATTTTATAGCTTTGGGAACAGATGGAAGAAATTCTAAATTTGCTATTGGTGCTGCAATAAATGCTATAGGTTTTTCTCAGGGTTTATCTGGTTTTAGTGACTATAGTGATGGAGCAAATAGTTGGGATGGTATAGATTTAATTTCTAGTAAATGGAAAAACAGCCATAGGAATTACACTTGGAGTTTAGATTCAAAATCTATGCTTGAGAGTTATAAAAAAACTTTTAATGGAGGAATTAATGTATCTTCATGGACATATGAAAAATCTGGTTATGATATATCAGCAACTAAAATAATTGACAAAACGATATACACAAAATTAACTGGAGGAAGAGGAGAAAAAAAAGAAAGTAATGTAAGATTTGATTATAGAAAATAGAATATGAAAACAAAATTTGCGATTATTTTTTTAACAGTAATTTCATGTCTGTCTTTTTCTTGTAGAGATAAATCAATAGTAAAAAAAGATAATGAGAATTTCAGTCAAAACAAAAAAGAAATTGAATTCAAAAAATGGTTGAAAGACACTTTATTTGTTTTAAAAAAGACAGCTCACAACGAACATAGAAGAATTATTAGTGTTTCTGAAGATTCTTTATCATTAGATATTTCAAAATCGTATGATACTATTTTGACTTTCAATAAAACAACAAAAGAACGAGAATTGAATTATGCAATTGATCTTTTAAAAAGAAATAAGGTATTCCCGAAAGGAAAATTTAATTTTAAAATGATTATTTTACAATCGTATAGTACATCAATGGTTAGGCAATTAACTTATGATTATGATTATGAAATTAAACAATTTTTCATAAAAGAAAAAAACACTATAACTCAATATAATTTTGTAAAAGGAAACCTCGTTGAAAAAAAGATAATAAATCCTAATTCTCAACAGTAGCCTTTATATTATTTACCAATTTACAACAACGAGCTCCAAAATAATAGGTTTTTTGTTGATATAATAAATTCAACTAAGAAACTATATTTGAAAAATTAGGGGATTATAATTTTCATTTACCAGATATGTTTAATAAAAAAATCCGGATGAGGATACTGGGCAATACTATTTTGGCGCGCGATATTATGATCCTAATTGGAGTGTGTGGTTGAGTGTGGATGCAATGGCGGAGAAAAGTCCGAATGCGGGGCCTTATTCTTACGCTGCAAATAATCCAATTATTTATAAAGACCCTGATGGTAGAGATATAGTATATTTTAATTCCGAAGGTGTTGAAACAAGTCGAATAGTTTCGAATAAAGT
>CANCJZ010000277.1 GCA_947378465.1 Flavobacteriaceae bacterium | reverse complement strand
GTATATCAAGAGCTTTAATCACGATAAATATTCACGTCTCGAACCCTCGCAGGGTTTAAACCCTGCGAGGGTTGGAAAAAAAACAATTAGAAATCGGTCAACACTAATCAGGGAAGTTCACAAGATGAAAGAAGCAAGAAGAAAGATATTGCGGATAGAGAATAGAAAAAGTGGATACACTTACAAATCCCGTAGGGATAGCCTATTTTGTAGCGACGGATTTTAATCCGTTGTAGCTAAAAGAGAATAGAAAATCGAAGCAAGAAGCAAGATATTTCGTTAAGAGAAATGAGAATAAAACCTCGATGTAATAAAAATGGATAGTATTTAAAGCCCCGTTAGGGGCGAAATATCGGTAGCAAACGTTTAGACAAAGAGAAGGAATCCCGTAGGTATGAAATATAATTAAAATTCAAAATCACGATAGAAATTTACGCCTCGAACCCTCGCAGGGTTTAAACCCTGCGAGGGTTGAAAAAAAAAACAACTAGAAATCGGTCAACACTAATCAGTGAATTACAGTAGTGCTAAGATATAGTTAGCACATACAAATCCCGTAGGGATGGCATATTGGAAACAAATAAATTATTAATCATAATTACAATTCACGTATTGTACCTGTCAAGTTTAGAATGAAAATAATTTGAAATTGTTCGTTTCTAATTTAAGAAGTTCAGAGAATCATGTAACACATAAGTAATCGTATTCTTAATTAAGACAAACTATTTGGAAAAGCAAAAAAAGAACCCCAATAAAGCGTAAAGCGTATTGGGGTTCGGCATACTTCTTTAAGAATGGGAAAAACCTAAAGTATACTAGTCAATGTTTATTTTATTAGTATAAACACCTTTATTCGAGTTGGCTTTTACTATATAGATCCCTTTGTTTAGCGATGAACTATCGAAACTGTTAGTATTTGATGTTCCAACTTTAACTCCTCTTAGGTCATAGATTTCAAGGCTTGTGATAGTATTGTTATCATTCTTTTTAGTTATTAATTCTTGAGAATCATTACAAGGTTGTATTATGATTTTTGCTACTATTGATTGATGATCATTGACTAAATTCAAAGAAGCACTTTCATCACAAGGAGGAGGAGGTGGAGCACAAGTTACAAATGCATTTATGGAGGATGTACCACACGAATTGCTTGCAGTAATTAACAAAGTTACAGACCAATTGTAATTATCGCTTTCTCCATGACCATTTAAGCCACTTCCTCCTCCACTTCCTCCATTAGTACTTGCAATTTGAGTCCATGTGGTAGAGGTGATTCCTTGAAGTTCAATAGGAGTTTCATCTGTACTAACTAAATGTACACTTGCATAATTATTATTAGAACTTAAAGTATAAGTGAAATTAGGAACTCCTCCAAAGCGGATCGCTTTCTGAACTGTTACTGTTTGTCCGCAACTATTGCTGATGGTTGCAATTAAATTAAAAGTGCCATTTGATTGTCTGTTTACAGTTACACTATTGCCATATCCATTAACAGTTGCTATAGCAGTATTTGAGGAACTCCAGTTAATACTTTGTCCTGCGGATACAATACTTAAGCTATAATTTGCCGAAGTACCTGGACTACAAATGGAATCACTTCCGCTTATTGTTGCTGTGGTTGTAAAAGGTTGTACAGGAACAGTAATTGAATTTTTAGGTTGAATTTGACCATTAAAAGTTGGAGTAACATATACTTGACCTAATATAGAAGCACTAGGCGTTAAAGTAAGTGTAGTTCCTGTTGTAGTTCCTGAAAGTGTCCATCCTGATCCGTAAGACCATTGATAATTGCTATAATTACTTGGAGCATTAGAGTTAATAGTAAAAGTTACAGGAGCAGTTGTTCCGCATGAAATACTACTTGGATTTGCGATTAAATAATAAGTAGGTGTCTTTTTTAAAGAGACTTGATTACTATCCCAGCTTAATAAAGATGTAGGAGGATCATTTGGTGAGTCTAATTGTTGAACGTTTACACCTAAATAACAACCACCAGTAAAATCAAGATCGGTATCATATAAATCAAATTCATAATTTCCAGTTGTTCCTGTATTTCCATCGCCTAGATAAAATTCCTCTTGAGGTACTTTTAAAATAAATCCTCCCGAACTAGAGTATATTCCGATCGAATATCGAACAGATCCAATAGTCAAATAATCAGGTTTTATTAAATCTAATCTAAATTTGAGTTTACCTGTTGTGTTAGTTCCTAACTGAATAGGAACACCGCTTGTTATTGTTTGACCATTAGATTGTACAACAAGTTGAACTTGACTTATAGCAACGTTAACTTGTGAAAAGCATAACTTTACTGTTAACAGTAAAGTTATGCATAGAATTTTAATAATTGTTTTCATGATTTTAATTTTATATTAATTTTTATTCTTTCTCTAAGTGGATTTGAAAACCTAAACCGAGTGTTAGGTTTTTAGAAGTGCTGTTTGAAAATAAATCATTATTAAACCTATTCTTAATAATGGAATAATTAAGTGTCAATTCAAGACCAACAGCACTATTTAAGAAGTAGACAAAACCTACTTTAGTATTGAATACAGTTTTGTTGTTTTTTAGAGTGCTAAAATTATAGGATGTTTCTAAAAATATATTTGCAACCTTATCTGGCTTCAATATATAATATCTTACAAATGGGCCAATGTAAGATGATTTCGTTATTTGTTTGCTATCTTCAAATTTGACATTGTTTGAGCTATATTGATATATTGTTCCTATAGATAATTTATCAAAAATGAAGTAACCAACATTTGGTGATATATTAATAAAAGTTGATTTTGAATTAATTTCATGGGAATCATTTTTGTAATTAACAGAATTAGAAAAGGAAAGATTACCTCCTGTCATCCAATTCCCTTTTCTGATTTGAGCATTGCTTATCAAAGTGATAAGGAGTGTAACTAATATTAAAAATTTAATTTTTTTCATAGTATTATGATTTATATAAAGAAAGGAATCGCTTTATATGACTTGTTTTTTGATATCATGATTTTCATTCTTTCTCTAAGTGAATTTGAAAACCTAATCCAAGTAATAGGTTTTTAGAAGTGCTATCTGATATTAATTCACTATCATATACATATTTATTTATTGAATAATTAAGTGCCAATTCAAATCCAATGGAACTATTTAAAAAATATACGACTCCTAGTTTTGAATTTAAAATAGTATTCTTATTGTCTTTTACTGTGCTAAAATTATAAGAGGTTTCTAAAAAGATATTTGTAACCTTTTCAGGTTTTAAAATATAATATCTAATAAATGGACCTATATTATTTGATTTATAGGTTCGTTTTCCACTTTCAATTTTGGAAATCGATGAACTATATTGATAAATTGTTCCTATGCATAGTTTATCAATAAAAAAGTAGCCAACGTTAGGTGATAAATTAATACTATTAGTAATGGTAATTATTGAAGGTGTGTTGTCTTGATTATATTCAGACTTTGTATATGAAGTACTTCCCCCCACCATCCAATTCCCTTTTGTGATTTGTGCAATTCCCTTCAATGAGAATAGTATAATTGCGATAATGAATACTGTTGTTTTTTTCATAGTTTATTTGTTTTAATGATTGAATTCAG
>CANCJZ010000276.1 GCA_947378465.1 Flavobacteriaceae bacterium | reverse complement strand
AAAAAGATTAAAGATGGTCAGCAGGTTACTTCGGAATTGTTGGAAGGGGTTGAGTATATTAAGCCTTTGTTGAAGAGGGTTAAGGCAAGTGAGAAGAAGTATTTGAATCAATTGATTGATTTGTTTTCAGATGCTAAGCATTATGAAGGGGCTGTTGATGCTGCGGTTTCGGAGGAATTAAAAGCTATTTTTAAACAGTATCCAGCGAAGTTTTTGGCGAATCAAACGGCTGAATTGAAGGTTTATGTGGATCGTAAAAAGGCTTTGTTTAGTACTTGGTATGAGTTTTTTCCACGTTCGGCTTCGAGTGAAGAGGGGAAACACGGGACTTTTAAGGATTGTGAGAAGTTATTGCCGAGAGTTGCGAAGATGGGATTTGATACGTTGTATTTTCCTCCGGTGCATCCAATTGGGGAAGTTAATAGGAAGGGAAAGAATAATGCTACGGATGCTGCACCTGGAGATGTAGGTTCGCCTTGGGGCATTGGTTCGCAATATGGAGGGCATCGTTCAACACATCCTGAATTGGGGACGATTGCGGATTTTAAATCGATGGTGGCGACGGCAAAGGAATTGGGGATTGAGATTGCGATGGACTTTGCTTTGCAGGCGGCTCCTGATCATCCTTATGTGAAAGAGTTTCCGCAATGGTTTAAATGGCGTCCGGATGGAACGGTGCAATATGCTGAGAATCCACCTAAGAAATATCAGGACATATTGCCTATTTATTTTGAAAGTGATGATTGGAAGAATTTGTGGAAAGAGCTGTTGGATTGCGCTTTGTTTTGGGTTGAAGAATGTGGAATACGCGTGTTTAGAGTGGATAATCCGCATACGAAGCCGTTTTATTTTTGGGGTTGGTTGATTGCTGAAGTGAAGAAAAAGCATCCAGATGTATTGTTCTTGGCAGAGGCATTTACACGACCTAAAATTATGCACGAATTGGCTAAGCAAGGGTTTACACAATCGTATTCGTACTATACTTGGCGTAATACAAAGGCGGAATTGCAGGAGTATTTGACAGAGTTAACCCGTACTTCGCAAAAGGAATTTTTTAGACCTAATTTTTGGCCTAATACTCCTGATATAAACCCGTTTCCATTGCAAGGGGCAAATGAAAGTACGCATTTGCAAAAGTATTTCTTGGCGGCGACCTTGAGTTCGTCGGTGGGGATTTATGGGCCAATATTTGAATATATGGTATCGGATGCAATTCCTGGGAAAGAGGAATATATGGATAGTGAGAAGTACCAAATTCGCCATTGGGATTGGAATAAGGAGAATAAATTGACGATGTTGATTAGTAAAATCAATCAGATTCGAAAAGATCATCCTTCGTTACAACAGACGAATAATATAGAATTTTGCGATACTGATAATGATCAAATTATTGCGTATTATAAATATGATGATGCTAAGACGGATGAGACTTTGATGATTGCTAGTTTGGATGCTTATTATGCGAAACAGGCATGGGTGCAATTGCCTTTGGCTTCTTTGGGTGTTGGGGCAGGACAGGCGATAAATGTCATAGATTTGATTACGGGTAATAGTTACATTTGGGACAAAGAATGGAATTATGTGGAGTTGCATCCTACGTTGCCTTTCCATTTGTTTAAAATAGTTAAATAGTAATCGCAAGATTTTTCAATAGCATCAAAACATATCAAGATAATGAAGAACGATAATCAAGAAACTTTTACAGCGCCTTTTGTATTTAAAAACGATTGGGCTAATGCTTTTAAGGATGATGAATTTATAAAGATATTTTCATCGGATATTTTAGAGAATTATATCATCAATAAGCGATGGTATGGTGGAAAGGCGAGTACGTTAAAGTATATTGAGGTGGTGGATCATTTTAAAATAACTTCTAAAAAAAATACTTATTATGGGGTGCTATTGGAGGTGAACTTTAAAGAGGCTTTTTTTCAACATTATTTTATGCCGATTGCGTTTATGACCAATGATGAGTTGGACACGAATACGATTATTGCTCCTGCTAAATTTGGGGATGTTGAAGGGTATTTGGTGGACGCTTTGCATCAGGATGATTTTAGAAAGTTGTTGTTTGACAATATAGCGCAATCGACGGAAAGCAAAGGCTTGAAGTTGGTGTTTCACAAAGGTTCGCATTTGGTGGATAAGGAATACAAATCATCGCGATTTATGGGAGTAGAGCAGAGCAATACTTCGATTATATACAACGATGCATTTGTGTTGAAGATCTTTCGACGTATTTATGTGAGTACGAATCCGGATTATGAGATCAGTCGTTTTTTGACAGAGCGTATGCATTATCAGAATACGCCTGCGTATACTGGGAGTATCAATTTGGTGCAATCGGAAGGGAATATAACCTTGGGATTGATGCAGGAATTGGTGCCGAATCAAGGGGATGCGTGGAAGTTTATGTTGGAGCAGATGGATGGTGTGTTTGACAATTTGTCGAGAAAGAAGATTAAGATTGATAAGTTGCCGAGTGTTGATTTGTTTAGACGATTGAAGATTAATGAGATTCCGCCCGAGATCATAGATTGGGTTGGATTGAGTTTGTTTTTGCGTGTGCAAACGCTTGCTTTGCGTACTGCCGAAACGCACATTGCTTTGGGCAGTGATATCCACGAAACGGCTTTTACCCCTACAACATATAATGGAGATTATACGGTTTGGCTGAAAAATAGATTGTTGTATCAGTTTCAGAATCGTTTGAATATCATCGAAAATAGTTTGCATAAGCTGGATGGTATGGCATTGGACTTGGCGCATCAGTTTTTGGAAAATAAGAAACTTATCCGTAAGCATTTTGTAGACTTTGATTGGACTAAGATGAAGTCGGAACGTATTCGAATTCACGGGGATTATCATTTGGGACAGGTGTTAGTGAATGGGGATGATTTTTATATTCTGGATTTTGAAGGGGAACCTGAAAGTACTATTCGCGATAGAAAGGTGAAACAACCGCCATTGAAAGATGTGGCTGGGATGTTCCGCTCCTTCCACTATGCGATTTATGCAACAATCTTTAATAATGCGGATAAATATCCTTTTGAACAAGAAGATTTGTTTAAGGCCGGGGAGTTGTTGTTTAAATACCTTGTTGGGGCTTTCTTGGAGACGTATATCGAGAAAGCGCAATCGGGGAATTTGAATATAGGCTATAGTCATGAAATTAACTTCTTGTTGAAATATTGTATACTCGAAAAAGCGGTTTATGAATTGGGCTATGAGTTGAATTCACGACCTCGTTGGGCAGTGATTCCTTTGAGGGGGATTCAGACGATTATGGGGTATTGATTTTGTTTTAAGGCAATAGGCAATAGGCAATAGGCAATAGAGCATAGAGAATAGAGAATAGAGAATAGAGAATAGAGAATAGAGGCAAGAAGAAAGATATCACGTAATTTTAAATCCCTATTAGGGAAGTCATATTGGCATCAAAATAATTGATCATAACAATTAGTCCCATAGGGATGATATATATAGAGAGAGCTATATTCACGATAGAAATTTACGTCTCGAAACCTGACAGGTTTTTAAAAACCTGTCAGGTTTGCTAAGAACACAAATTATAGAGACAGTTTAATATCGGTCAGCACTAA
>CANCJZ010000275.1 GCA_947378465.1 Flavobacteriaceae bacterium | reverse complement strand
GGTGCCTAAAATTCCAGTATCGTCGACAAAGCTTTTGACAGGAGATTGCAAATTGATGCAATTGATTCCATTATCGAGACCTATCCAAAGATTTTTATCAGTATCCTCAAAAAGGGAAAGCGCCGTATTATTACTCAAGCCTGAGTTTTGAGTAATATGGTATTTGATAGCACCTGAACTATTTAAAACATATACTCCTTTAGAGATAGTGCCGATAGCAAAACTTCCATCGGATAACATCTTGCTGCAATAGACTGAATTGGTTTGTAATTCAGCATCATCAATCATATTGTACTTTGCAACACTTCCATTTGAGAACTTAAAAAATCCATTGTATTGTGTTTGAAACAAAAGTCCATCTTCCTGTGAAAAAATAGATACGATTTTATTGTTTTTAAAAATACTATCCTCAGAGACCAACTTCATATTTCCATTTTCAATTTCAAATAATTTACCGGATTGTGTTTGGAAATAAATAGAATTGGAAGTAGCAAATGACTTTAAGATCCCTTCATTGGGTTTGACAATAGAAACCTTTAGCGATTTGGAATCGTAAATATAAATTCTGTTTAAGGATTGAAAAACGACCCATTGATCGTAATTAATAATGTTCCAAAACTGTTCATCATCAAGGATTTGTTTTTTAATTTTTTGACTAATCGAAGAATACTTTAAATCACCAGTATTGCTTCTGGTCCAAAAACCAAATTCCATATAACAACCTGTAAAGACTTTATTACCGATAACTTTAACAGAACGAATGATGGTTTCATTAGGTGATTTATACAACTTCCAATTGGAGCCATTAAACTCTAACAGACCTTCATTATTGGCAAAGAAAATATAATTAGCATTGTCCTGAGAAATCATCCAGTTTTGATTTCCAGCACTATAAACACTTGAACTATATTTAACAATAGGTGGTAATTCTTGGGATAAAAGAGGAATAGAAATAAAAAAACACAGGGTTAAAAATATGTTTTTATAAAATATTTTACGCATTGTATCGATCTTAAATTTTGGTATATGGTTTATAAAGATATATAAATAATGATGGATATAGAGCAAAAAAAAGCACGCTAAAAAAAACGTGCTTTCCAAAAAAACAAACTTAACTTACTCTATAACCAATTTTGATGTAGTAGAAACGCCTTTAGAAGTTGCTTTTACTAGATACACACCTGCATTGTAAGCAGAAACATCAAGTGTAACTTTATTATTTTCAGGATTTAAACTTAAAACTCTTTGTCCAACAATTGAAAATATTTCGATTGAATCCAATTTATCAACTGATTCAATAGTAACATTATTAGCAGTAGGATTAGGGTATAAACTAAATTGAGATTTAACAAATGTTGAAGTTCCCAAAGCAGAGCTTGCGAAGTACACATTATCAATAAAAAGAATTCCAGCACCGGTAGGTGTTCCAGAAAATATTAATTGAGCGATATGATTTTTAGTTACTAAACCAGTAAAATCACTTAATGCAATATCGTAACTATTCCAACCACTTAAAGTAGGCGTAAAAGTTAATTCTTGTTCTACATCATCACCACCACCAAAAGCAGCATTAGCACCAAAATCAACCAATTTGATACGGAAAGCAGTCATGTTAGGAGTCCAAGCATCTACGTGGAAATACGACATCCCTGAAGCATTAATCATTGAATTAACTGTTTCAATACCAACAAAATCAAGAGAAGTATATTTTTTAGTATCATTTCCTTGGATTTGCAAATCTGTTAAATTAGCCGATGACCAAGAGGTATGCCAAGTATCAACCGCAACATTTGTATATGCATTACTAAACATTGAAATAACATCAGCAGCAGGACGTGTTGGCGTTGGTGCAGCAGTCATTGGAACATTAGGATCCACAAAAGGAACATTATGAAAATATACATTATCAATATAAACGATACCTGTTCCAGCAGGTGTGCCAGAAAAAATCAATTGAGCAATATGTGATTTAGTAACTAAACCAGTAAAATCAGAAAGTGCAATTTCATAACTATTCCAACCATTCAATACTGGAGTAAAAGTTAATTCATGTTCTACGTCATCTCCCCCACCAAAAATAGCATTAGCACCAAAATCAACTAATTTAACTCTAAAAGAAGTCATATTAGGAGTCCAAGCATCCACGTGAAAGTACAACATACTACTAGCATTAATTGGAGTTGTAGTTGTTTCAACTCCTACATAGTTAACACTTTGATATTTTTTAGTGTCATTTCCTTGGATTTGAATATCTGACAATGAACCTACTGACCAGTTTGTTAACCAAGTATCTACTGCTACATTTGTATAAGCATTACTATACATTGAAATTACATTAGCCGCAGGACGCGTAGGTGTCGGTGCTGCAGTCATAGGGGTACTTTGTGCAGCTTGTTGTGGAGAAAAACGGATGTTATCAAAATAACAAATATTATCCGTAGTTCTAACAGGTGACGTTTGAAAGTCAGGGAAAATAATAATTTGATCAATACCTGTAGAAGAAGCTTCCCCTATTTTGGCTGAAAAGTCAAAGGTTAATTCTTCCCATTGGTTGATTAAAGTATTAGCTACTTTGATTTCACCTGTAGAAGCATTCGCTCCAGTTGCAAATTTAATCCCTACATCGCTAATCACAGATTTCCATACCATAATTTTTACAGTACAATTGGAAGCTGAAAGCGTGAATGTTCCAATATCAGCTCCATGAGCGGATTGACAACCTGCCCAAGGCATTCCCGCTTGAAAAGCAGTAAATTTAGCAACTGTTGCAGAAGTATTAACAATATCCATAGAAGGATTTGCTACAATTTCCAAGGCTGGATTAGTTACATCTTCAAATGTTGACCATCCCCAGGTATTTCCAAAAGCACCACTTTCGAAAGTGATGGGTGCATTTTGAGCATTCACAAAGGAAAGCATCAAAAGCATAATTGATAAAGTAATTTTTCTCATTGTATTGATTTTAAATATTTGAATAATTTATTTTTTAAAATTATATTATATTAACAAGCCAACGACCAATTACAACGATATAGAAACTATACAAGTGGAAAATATATAATTAATTAAACAAATAATTAAGGAATCCTTATTTTTAGTACTAGAACGACCTAAATCAAAAACTTCTCCCTTAAATATAAGTCCATCTACAACATTGTAGTAGAGGTAATGTATAGGTGAAAGAGAGAATTCTGTATGGATTTGTCTGATTAAAACAGTTAAGTTATTCAAAACAGAAGTGATATTTGCTACAATATAGGCAATCATAGGCGTTAGGTATTAGGCATTAGGCATTAGGCATTAGGCATTAGGCATTAGGCATTAGGCATTAGGCATTAGGCATTAGGTATTAGGTATTAGGTATTAGGCGGTAGGCAATAGGCATTAGGTATTAGGTATTAGGCGGTAGGTATTAGGCGGTAGGTATTAGGTTTTTGAAAAATAGATGAATAAGACAAGAAGCAATACAATATACAATATACAATATACAATATACAATATACACTATACACTATACAAAAAAAGCCCCCTCTTTCGAGGGGGCTTTAATTATAAGCTTAATTAAAACTATCTTTTAATCACGCGAAGTGTTTGCAATGAATCTCCTTGAGATACAATTACATTGTATACTCCTGAAGGGTACGATGCACCAAC
>CANCJZ010000274.1 GCA_947378465.1 Flavobacteriaceae bacterium | reverse complement strand
AGTACAATTAAAATATATTTCATAATTCTATTAATTACATGGTTGTCCAATTGGATTTTGTTGATTTAAAGTTCCTGATGCTGATTGAATGCCAGTTTGCTCACAAATATATCTATTCATTATCCTGTTCTTGTCTGCCGAAGTTAATGGCGTACTTGGGTCATCAAAAACGGGAGTGTTAATTAATCCTCCCCAAGCTAAGTCAATATAAATTTGTTCTGGAGTGCTTGTATCTGAAACAGGAATATTAGTTTGATATTCCTGTAGCGCTCTAGCAATCGTATCTACATAAAAATGAGCCATTTCAAGATGATGAATATTTGGTGATTCACCCGAAGCGAGAGGATATTTTTTATCGCAATATGCCTGAAATAGTGAAGGAAAACTTTCCATATTGTAGTAATATTGATTATTATTTGGATTAGAGTTATAATCATCTACTATGCTTAAAAAATAAGCATGTATTAGTTCATGAAATAAATTTGCTGCTATGAACAATTTAGTTTTTCCTACATAATCAGTACTTATGTATATAGAATAATTGAAATTGGAATTCCGTATTGTTTGAGCAGGTGCGCCACTAGGAGCAATAGATGAAAGTAAAGTTGTATTATAAACTGACTTATTATCCCCTAGTTTAGTCAAAACCTTCACTAAATCAGAGTTTGATGTATTTTTAATTTCTTGGAAAACCCCTTTAGGACATGGGTTAAGTTGATTATCATTAATTTGCTTTTCTACTAAAAAAGGAGTGATAGAGGTAAATAAATCAGGAGCAGTCATAGCTTGGGTAACAACTTGCTTGGCGAACGCTAATGCTGCACTATCTATATTGTTACTGGTTGTTTTTTGCAATAAATATTCCATTATGGAATTATTTAATTCATGATGTGTAAGTAAAAAGTTTTTTTCGTTTGATAGTAGATAGAAAACAAAATTTGTTTTATACAAAACAATGAAAGGAATTATTATTGGAACATTATTTGCGATTGAAACCCCATCATCAGCTGGATATGGTATATAAATATTTACACAGGGATTATTATTTGCGGTTTTTTGTAAATTTGAAATATAAATTGGGATTTGATCGCAAGTACCGTCAAAATAATGTGCCGTAGTAGCTTGACCACAACAGCCGCATATAAAACCACCACCACCACTTAGGGGGTCATAATCTCCTGGGCTAACAGGGTCTACAGTTCCAGTTGAACCTCCTCCGCCAGTTGAAGAGCTACCGCCGGGAGGGCAAGGTATTCCTAGGCCATCTTTCATGTTTTGTTGAATAACAAGTGTTCCGCTATCATCATATACTTCATAAATGCCTGTGAATTCATCAATGATAAATTTACCATTCTTACCAATAAGCCAATCAAGATTACAATTATATTTAATAAGATTGTATTTAATTATGCCGTCTTTTTCTTGTATTACATAATTGTATCTGTCTGTCGTTGGGTATTCTGCATAAGTCTCGAAAGAATAGCTTTTCTCACCATTATTATTTATTAGCTCAAAAACATGGTCTTTTAGTACAAGAACACCGTTTATAATAGTGTCAGATGCTTTTCCTGTTTGGGTTTGCATTTGGATTTTGTAGTCGGAACCAATTTTTTGTTCAACAAGTGTTTTAATATTTGGGACTTCATCAATATTTACTTTTCTAAATTTATATGGGGAATTGTTTTGTTCTTTTATTGCGTTATCGTAAAGGTCTTTTTCACAGCTTGTCATTGAGAAAAAGAAGCAAATTGAAGTGATTTTTAGGATATTTTTTAATAGGTTTTTCATAATTTTGTTGAGTTAAATTAAACTTTTGTGAGAGATTGTTTTTTTTAGCTATGAGAAGTCATTGCATCCCGCAATGGCTTTCTCTTTTTTATTTTGTTTCTACATAATTAGTGATTTAGGGTTGCAATATTTAAATCAAATCTTCCATTAATAACTTGAATTATATCTGAGGGATTGTCTTTATTGTATAAAGAACAATTAAATGTTCCTGAATAAATTCCGTTTGTATAGTCAAAACGAGTTACATTAATAATTCCTGAATTGGGACTTGAATAATATGTTTTTCCAAGATTCACACCATCGTAAATATTTGCTATAATTTGAGGGTTATTTGGGCCATATGCAAAATATTGACCATTACTTTGACCTACAATATAATTGCCAACTCCTTGTGTCATGTCATTTAAACGTATACAGATTCCATCGCCTCCTATGTCTTTTAAGTTTTTAATACTAATATATAAATAATCATCACCAACTATTGGTGAATTAAAATTTATTCCTGCTCCAGTTGTAAGCCCATAAGCAGCAGACCCTCCAATTGCTTGACTGCCGTTCTTTGGCACCAATACTGTTCCATTAATTACACATCCAGCGGTGTTTGCCCCAACTTGTGTAATGGGGGGTAGTGTGTCTTGTGGGGTTGTTGTTTCGGTTTTGGTGCAGCCAAAAAGGAGTACTAAAAAAGGTAAAAAAAAGTATTTCATAAGTTATTTTTTTTTTAAGTTAACGATATATAAATATAGCAATTTATTCAATCTTTTGGTTACTAATCAATAATCCATAGTAACGGTATACTCTTTTGGAATCACGGATTCCTTATCTTGTGCTTTGGCAAAAAAACAAAGCAAAAATAGACTGAAAATAAATGCTTTAATTATCCTACTTTTGATGTGTTAAATTGATCTTTTGTGAGAGATTGTTTTTTTAACTGTGAGAAGTCATTGCCTCCAGCAATGGCTTTCTCTTTTTGATTTAGATTTTACATAACTAGTGATTTAAGGTTAATGAATTTATATCAAATCTTCCGTCTGTAATTTGAATAGTTTCAGATGGATTATCCTTATTATATAAAGTACAATTAAAAGTGCCTGAAAATATTGCTAAACCAGACGCTAAATCTGACCTAATTATTTTTATCATTCCAGAATTATTAGAAGAATAATAAGTTTTTAAAACTCCATACATTTCAATTTCTGCAATCATTTGATTATTATTTGGACCAGACGAATGTAACTCTCCATTAGATTGCCCTATTACATAATCTCCATTACCTGTTGACATATTTTTTATCCATACATAGACACTAAAGTTGGAATAATCTTTTTTATTAGATATATCAATCCCAAAATAGTCATTTTTATTTGGCCAAAAGTTATTACCTTGTCTTTGATAAAGCCCATAATTGGGCGATCCCCCAATAGCTTGACTGCCGTTCTTTGGCACCAACACTGTTCCATTAATTACACAACCAGCGGTGTTTGCCCCAATTTGTGTAATGGGGGGTAATGTGTCTTGTGGGGTTGTTGTTTCGGTTTTGGTGCAGCCAAAAAGGAGTACTAAAAAAGGTAAAAAAAAGTATTTCATAAGTAATTTTTTTTTAGTTAAAGTTAGATAATGACTATATAATTTAGTTATTATTTTGGTTTAGTACAGCGCTATAGAAAGCAAAATAAATCTGAAAATAATCCAATAACTAGTTCATTCAAAAACTACTGTTACTTTTTTACTAATATAGGAGGTTTTTATTTTAATTGCTACAAAAAAAGTTGTATTTTTCATTTGAATTAATAAATGTAGCTTGTTTTGGAATAAGTGTTGTTAATTGAATAATAAAAAGAAATTTTTGCTATATTTTTAAGTTGGTAAATGGTACAAACTAGGCTTTT
>CANCJZ010000273.1 GCA_947378465.1 Flavobacteriaceae bacterium | reverse complement strand
AACAACCAAGGCATTTGTGTCAGCTTATCGTGTCCGTGAACGTGTCCATGTTCAGCTCCTTTGGAGAAGAATTCTAAGATAATTTGGAACAATATTCCCACCATAATAAAGATGCCCATTTTAGGATCTCCCTTTTCATAGATCTCAGGCAATAAATGCATCACCGTTAACGACAATAAAAAAGAACCACTAAATGCTAAAAGTAACTTTAGATTTTTCTTACCCTTTGGCTTTAACCAAAGCGCCACCATAAATCCAATCAGTACCGATAAAAGGGGGAGAAGGTAATTCATCTTTTTTAGGTTTTAGGTTTATTTAGGTTTTAGGTTATAGGTTCGTTGTGGTTACTTTATGTTAAAGGTTCTAAGTTGTAAGTTCTGATGTTCGATACTATGGAGTTTGTATTTTTAAAAAAAATTATTCTCTATATTCAATATAGTTAACGCAATATCTTTCCTCTTGCTTCTGCAGTCTATACTCTATACTCTATTCTCTCCTGTCTTAATACTTAATACTCAATACTTAATACTACTTAAAAATAAGAATCAACCGTTCACTGGTTTTCTTTTGGTATTTTTTCAATTTATAATCTCCAAAAGTATCTAATAGATAAATACCTGCTTCGTCCATCATTTGAGTAAAATCTTCTAAAGTTAAGGCTCTAACTTTTTCGGAATAATGATAGTGTTGTCCTTGGTCATCAAAATCAATTTCTTTGATAATAAAACCATCTTTTAGATAACGTTTTAAATGGAAGTCAATATTTTCAACAGTTTTAACTTCCTCTGCAACCAAATTATCCAAAACAAAAGGCACATTCATAAAGTCGATTACGGCAAAACCATATTCAGAGATGCTGTTTTTAATTGCTTTTAAAGTTTTCAGATTGTCGGCATCGTCTTCAAAATAACCAAAGCTGGTAAAAAGATTAAAGATGGCATCGTATTTTTCTTCAAAAGGCTCACGCATATCGTGCACTTTGAAATGCAAGGTATCGTTGGCATTATTATTCGCAATTGCGATGCTGTTTTCGGACAAATCAACGCCCAAAACAGTATAGCCTAGTTGATTCAAATAAATAGAATGGCGTCCTTTTCCACAAGCCAAATCCAATACTTTAGCATCTTCAGGAAGGTTGAGGTAATGGGTTAAATTATCCATGAAAAGCTGTGCTTCACGGTAGTTGCGATCTTTATACAGGATATGATAATAGGGGGTATCGAACCAAGAGGCGAACCAATTTTCTGTTTTAGAATTTGAGTTTTCTGACATTTATCTTTTTAAATGAATTCTTAACGTGCAAATTTAGTGTATTTTTGTGCGATAAATTCAAAGTTTCCCAATTTTAGGACTTCGGTTAATGGAATTGGAGGCAATTGAAAGTAGTTCATTGTGATTAAAACTTGTTTTTATAAAATGATTCGGCACTATGGAACTGCCGCAGAACTTAAACTTGAAAATGGAAAATTTTAAAATGATTGCCAAAACCTTCTTTGGTTTTGAAGAAATATTAGCCCAAGAATTAAAAGCTTTGGGTGCTCAAGAAGTAGAAGTTGGTACTCGTGCCGTGAGCTTTAAAGGCGATAAAGGGTTTATGTATAAAGCCAACTTGTCATTGCGTACGGCTTTGAAAATTTTAAAACCAATTTATTATTTTAGAGCCATCAACGACCAAATGTTGTACAAAGGAATACAAGGGATTGATTGGAGTTCGTATATAAATTCAAATCAGACCTTTGTTATTGATACCACGATCCATTCGGACAATTTCAAACACTCACAATTTGTGTCTCAAAAAGCAAAAGATGCCATAGTAGATCAGTTTCGTGAAAAAACAGGAGTACGTCCAAGTGTTGATAAGGATTTCCCAGATTTACGCATTAACATTCATATTGATAGAGATCAGGTGTCCGTAGCCTTGGATACTTCAGGAGCTTCCTTGCACCACAGAGGGTATCGTACGGCAACCAACTTAGCGCCTATTAACGAGGTGTTGGCAGCAGGTATGTTGTTGTTGTCGGGTTGGGAAGGAAAATCAGATTTCTTGGATCCGATGTGTGGTTCGGGAACTATTTTGGCGGAAGCCGCTATGATTGCTTGTAATATACCGGCAAACATTAATCGTAAGGAGTTTGCTTTCGAAAAATGGAACGATTGGGACAATGATTTGTTTGACCAAATTATCGATGCTTTATTAAAGCGTACTCGCGAATTTCGTTACACCATCAAAGGTTATGATAAAGCCCCAAGTGCGGTGTCAAAAGCCAAAGATAATATTCGAAATGCCAATCTTGAGGATTATGTAACGATTGAACAACAAAACTTTTTTGAGACTAAAAAAGAAACCGAAGGGCCATTGCAAATGGTGTTCAATCCTCCTTATGGTGAACGTTTGGATATTGATTTGGAACGTTTTTATAGAGAAATGGGTGATACTATGAAGCAAAATTATCCAGGAACGCATGCTTGGTTTATTACGGCTAATCTAGAAGCCTTAAAGTTTGTGGGCTTAAAGCCTTCTCGAAAAATCAAATTATTTAATGGTAGTTTAGAAGCGCGTTTGGTGAAATATGAAATGTACGAAGGAAGTAAGCGTGCCAAATTCCAAGTACAACAAGAAGACTAATATCAATTTTCAAAAATACTACTCATGTCAAAGAAAACGAAATCATTTATTTATAACCTTATAGGATTTGGGACCTTATTCTTTTTATTCATCTATTTGTTCGGAAAAGTAATTCCCTTAGAGAGTTTTTGGGTAAAATTAATTGCCTTTGTAGTGGCCACTGTTTTATCTCCTAAATTCCAAGCCGTTCGCACCAAAGATGGCGAACGACTTTTTATGAAATGGATTTTTATAAAAGGGATTAAAGTGTTGGAATAATAGTTTTTTTATAAAATAACAAACCCCGGATTATGAAATAATTCGGGGTTTTTGTTATAAATATGGGAGTTACTAAGGATCATAAACCGCAACGTCTATATTCTATGCTCCATATTCTATTCTCCCTAACCGCAATATTTTTCCTCTTTCCTCTTTCTTCTTTCCTCTGACAACAAACGTCTATTTTCTATTCTCTATATTCTATTCTCCCTAACCGCAATATCTTTCTTCTTTCCTCTTTCTTCTTTCTTCTGACCACAACGTCTATATTCTATGCTCCATATTCTATTCTCCCTAACCGCAATTTCTTTCTTCTTGCTTCTTTCTTCTTTCCTCTAAAATCGGAAAGCGCTTCGGAGGCAAACCCGAAGCGCTTTTTTTATAAAAAAACAACAAACTTCAAAAAGACAACTAAAATTGTGCGGTCTCTGTTGAATCTTTCATCGCTACTGTTGAGGATAAACCTGCAGTAACGGTATTTTGTACTTCATCAAAATAGGATGTACCCACAAATCCTTGGTGTTTTACCGCTTTGAATCCTTCGGCTTGTAATGCAAATTCTTTTTCTTGTAATTCTGAATAACCAGCCATTCCTTTGCGTTTGTAGGCTAAGGCCAATTCAAACATAGAAGTATTTAAAGCGTGGAATCCAGCCAAAGTGATGAATTGAAATTTATAGCCCATAGCCGCTAATTCTTCTCTAAAAGTTGACATTTCTTCCACAGATAATTTTGCTGCCCAGTTGAAAGAAGGTGAACAATTGTAAGCTAATAATTTGCCAGGGAATTTTTTGTGAATGGCTTCCGCGAATTGGCGGGCTTGTCCTAAATCAGGAGTGGAGGTTTCCATCCAAATCAAGTCAGCATAAGGAGCATAGGAT
>CANCJZ010000272.1 GCA_947378465.1 Flavobacteriaceae bacterium | reverse complement strand
GCCAATTATAATTCATATCTCATTAAACATTTCGTTATTATTCAATTTTCAAAATTATATATTGAAAATATAGTAAATGATTAAAGCAATTGTCAATTGGATTTGTAGGGCAATTAGATGATATTAGGCTTAATGTTAAAATATAGTTTTTGCTAGCACAAATGAAGTTTTTGCTAGCACAGATGACGTTTTTGCTAGCACAAATGAAGTTTTTGCTAGCGCAGATGCAGTTTTTGCTAGCACAGATGAAGTTTTTGCTAGCACAGATGCAGTTTTTGCTAGCGCAAATAAAGTTTTTGCTAGCACAAATAAAGTTTTTGCTAGCACAGATGACAATTTTGCTAGCGCAGATTACATATAGGCATTCCCAGATTACGTTTGGGAACTCCCGGATGACGTTTGGGAACTCCTAGATTACGTTTGGGAACTCCCGGATGACGTTTGGGCATTCCCGGATGACGTTTGGGCATTCCCAGATTACATTTGGGAACTCCCAAATAATGAATGGGAAGGTAAAAAAGGTTATTTTATAAAATAAAAAGCAATGTAGGGACTAATAAATGAAATGGATTACCATTCATTTACCTTGTTAGCATCCATTTTAAGGAAAATAAAAAGCAATATGGTAAAGCCCCATAGTCCTGATCCTCCGTAAGAGAAGAAGGGCAGTGGTACTCCAATAGTAGGGAATACACCAGCAACCATCGCGATATTGACAAAGAAGTGGATGAATATAATTCCTGCCGCACAATAACCGTACACCCTACTGAACTTGGTTTTTTGCCTTTCCGCCAGATAGATGATGCGCAAGATCAAAGCGACAAAGAGTCCGATGACGACTAACGAACCTAGGAATCCCCATTCTTCCCCAACAGTGGTGAAAATATAATCCGTATGTTGTTCAGGAACGAATCCTCCTTTGGTTTGGGTGCCTTCCAAATAGCCTTTACCAAACCATCCTCCAGAACCAATTGCGATTTCGGATTGATTGGTATTGTATCCAACGCCTTGACGGTCGACTTCTTTTCCTAAAAGAATATTAAATCGATCTCTATGGTGTTGCTTGAATACATTATTGAATACATAATTTACCGAAAAGGAAAACCCTGATACCATAACTAATAGAATCGCACTGGCAATGATGTTTCGATCGACTAAACGACTTCGGAAATAATTAATGGCCAGTATGACTACGGTTATTCCAATTACAATAAACGGATTGCCAAAGGCCAAGGTCAATACAAAGATAATAATGGCAATAAAACCTGTTAGTAGATACCATCCTGGCATCCCTTCACGGAACAATACCACAAAAAAGATACTGTAGATTAATGCACTTCCTGGATCGGGTTGTGGCAAAATAAGCATCACAGGAAGCATCACAATGATCAATACCTGAATTTGTCGGTTGATGTCTTTTAGGTTGATTTGCACATCGCTGAGGTATTTTGCCAAGGCCAAGGAGGTGGCTGCTTTGGCAAACTCCGAGGGTTGGATGGTAAAACTGCCTATTCCGTACCAACAACGCTGACCGGCAATGGTTTTTCCAGCAACAAACAGTCCGGCTAAGGACAGTAGGGATATCGCAAAGATGATGATGGAGAATTTCTCGTAAAACTTAGGTTCGACGAATAATATTACAAATATTATAGGAATGGTGAACATAATGAAAAGAAACTGCTTTCCATAGATTTGAGTAAAATCAAATATCGATGTTTCCTCCGCAACAGATGAAAGGGAAGACGAATAGATATTCAACCATCCCATAATTACCAATGCCATATAGATAACAATGCTAATCCAATCGATATTATGTGAAACACCTTGATTTTTCATTCTTATCTGGTTTTGGTACTGTCTTTAGAGGTTCCTTTTTTTGGATTCTTTATCTCGGCAATGGAATCTCTGATTCTTTTTCGTTCGGATATACTATCTTTTCTTCTGAAAATACTGTCTTGTTGTTTGCGAGGTAATAATTTGTCGTATTGTGATTTCAAACTACCTTCTAACATTCTTTTTTCAAAGTCAGTTCGGGTAATTTTCTTTCTCAAATATTTTTCAATCATCAAAGTAGTAATTGGACCTGCCCAACGTTTTCCCCAATATCCATTTTCCACAAATACGGCTATAGCAATTTTAGGGTTGTCTTTGGGTGCAAAAGCCACAAAGATGGAGTGATCCTGAAGTTTTATCCTTTTGCCATTAATTTTGGCAAAATTTTCCGCGGTACCTGTTTTTCCACAAATATCAATTCCTTCCACCCCTAATCCAAAGGCTGTTCCTTTGTTATACACGTCAAACATACCGCTAATGATAGGCTCGAAATATTTTCGATCAATAGTGGTGACGTGTTTGGTTCTGTATTTTTTATCAATGGCATCCCCTTTGATTTTTTTGATGATATGAGGCGTATAATAATAGCCTCTATTAGCAATCGTCGCCATAAAGTTGGCCAATTGCACAGGTGTCATCAGCACCTCACCTTGTCCAATGGCATTGGAAACAATAGCGGTACTACGCCAACCCCCATTAGGATATATACGTTTATAGGTTTTGGAAGTTGGGATATTTCCTTTTCTACCGGTTGGTAAATCATAGCCCATAAAAGCACCTAAGCCAAAGCTTTTTAAGTGATTACTCCAAACATCGACACCATCCGAAGGGTTTTTGAATTTGTTGATGGTATTCATATAGGCGTGCGAGAAATAGGAATTACAGGATTCGTAAATTCCTCTATGCAAATCAAGCACCCCACCATGACAGTGGCATTTCATAAAACGTCCACGCGCATAACTAAAGCCGTGATGGCAAGTGAACGTAGTGTTCTCGTCAATTACACCTTCTTGAAGTGCAATTAATCCTGTTAATATTTTGAATGGTGATCCCGGTGGGTATTCCGCCAAAAGCCCTCTGTCGTATAAAGGTTTGGCAATGGAATCACGATACAGCTTGGTGTAGTTTTTGGAACGTTGTCGGCCTACTAATATCGAAGGATTGTAGGAAGGAGCGGTCACTAAGGCCAATATCTCTCCCGTTTTAGGTTCGATGGCTACAATACCACCGCGTTTGTTGATCATTAATTCCTCGCCATACTTTTGAAGTTCGGCGTCAATGGTTAGGGTAATGTCCTCACCTTGTTTGGAGATGGTGTCGTATTTTCCATCTTTATAGGAACCAATTTCTCGGTTGAACTTGTCTTTTTGAATATAACGAACCCCTTTTTGACCTCTGAGTTTGTTTTCATAACTTTCTTCTACCCCTTGGCGACCAATCAAATCTCCAGGGACATAATAGTCATTTTGCTCAATGATTTTGTCATTTACCTGAGTGATAAAACCAAATACATTGGCGGCATATTCTATTTGATAATCTCTTAAGGAACGCTTTTGAATATAAAAACCTTGGAAACGACGGAGTTTTTCTTGAAAAGCAGCAATCTCTACTTTGTTAAGCTGTGCTAAAAAAACTGAAGGTAGCATCGGGCTATATTTTTTGGCCTTTACTATTTTTTTTATAAATTCTCCTTTGGAGATTTCTAATAATTTACAAAATTCTAGGGTGTCAACATTTTTGATATTACGAGGCACTACCATCACATCATAGGAAGGCTGGTTGGCCACTAATAGTTTGCCATTTCGGTCGTAGATATAACCACGCTCGGGATAGGTATAGTCAATTTTTATCGCATTGTTTTCTGATTTCAATTTGAAAGTATCATTGATAATTTGCAAATAGAAAAGCCTTATCACTAACAGTGAAGCTGTAATGATAACGATAGTG
>CANCJZ010000271.1 GCA_947378465.1 Flavobacteriaceae bacterium | reverse complement strand
ACAGAAGCTTCTATTGCAAGTTTTCGCTGGCGTGGAAAGAAGACAGAAGCTTCTATTGCGAATTTTCGCTGGCGTGGAAGCAAGACAGAAGCTTCTATTGCGAGTTTTCGCTGGCGTGGAAAGAAGACAGAAGCTTCTATCGCGAGTTTTCGCTGGCGTGGAAGGAAGACTGATGCTTCTATTGCAAGTTTTCGCTGGCGTGGAGAGAAGACAGAAGCTTCTAATTATATATAAGAATGGTAGAATACAGTTTTTGAGTCTTTTTTGTTTTTCAAAGAATCTTCAAAAACAATAAGGCAGTTTAAGTTCAAAACCTTTGGATTGAAGTAAGTCTTTTGAGTATTCACTAGGAACATTATTCTTCACTTCTAGATTTAGATGAAGTATTTCATCTTGCTTATCAATTATTTTGAGTTCAAAATGATCTATTATATAGCTCGGTAATAATAGTTTTATTAATAAATTAAATGATTCCTCTATGAGATTTTTCTATTAAACAAAGTAATCTATTTTTTATTTTCTCCACAACTTTTAATCTTGATCCATAAAAAAGGAGTAAAAATAAATCCCTACTCCTTTATATAATTGTAATTAAAAAATTATTCATGAAGAGATAAAATAGGCACTTCAGAGATATAAGAAAGTTTTTCTGCCAAACGAGTGGTAAACAAGTCTACAAAAAAATTGTGTTTGTAAGTCATCATCCCCAAAATGTCAATTTCTTGGTGATCCACAAACTCTTCAATTGATTCTTTCACATTCTCACTAGGAACTACAAAGAATTGAATATTTTCATGTTCATAATCTTTCTCCCACAATGCTACAACATCATCCGAAACATCGGATTTACTTGTTTTAACATACAAACATTTAACTTGAGCATTGGTTTTGTGAGCTATTTTTATAATTTTATTCAAAGCTTCTTTGTCTTTATCTCTGAATCGAGTTGTAAAACCTATGGTTTGAATTTTAGTATATTTTGCATCTTCCGGAACACATAGAACAGGAACTCCAATAGAATTCAACACTTCACCGGTATTAGTTCCGATAAAAACTTCGGTCCATCCCGTGGCACCTGCAGTACCCATCACAACAAAATCAATTTTTTCGTCAGTCACACACTCCTTCATATTATACACCAAACTTCCGTCCATCAATTTATGGGACAACTTAATATCTTGAAGTCCTCTCTCCTCCGCTATCGCTCTTAATTTAGGGATTTCATCCTTAAAGCGTTCAAATTTAGACAACTCTAAAGAATCATATAAATACTGGTAATTTTCAGGAAAATACTGATTGTCTACTACAGGTAACTCAAAAGTGTGCAATAACACAATTTCACCCTTAAGAATTTTGGCAAATTCTAAAGCAAATACAAAAGCATTGTTTGCAGCTTTAGAAAAATCGGTTGGAAATAGTATCTTTTTCATGATTTAAGTTATTAATTATTACCCAAATTTAGGACATTTTGGTGGAATTAAATATGACAAGCATCATATTTATAGTAATTTAACATTTACATATCATTACACATTAGTTCAACAATTAAGACTAATACTTTCCCGTCGAAATGATTAACTTTGCCGAAATTTTATAATATTATGATTCCACAAGAAACCATTGTTGCTTTAGCTTCTCCTTCAGGAGTGGGTGCCATTGCTGTTATACGACTATCTGGTAAAGAAGCGATCACTATTGCTTCTAAAGTATTTCAATCCGTTTCTGGTAAAGATATTGCAAAACAAAAAACGCATACCATTCATTTAGGAACCATCGTGGAGGATGACAAAGTATATGATCAAGTACTACTTTCTATCTTTAAAAATCCAAATTCCTATACTGGCGAGAATATTGTAGAGATTTCCTGCCATGGATCTAACTATATTCAACAACAAATCATTCAATTGTTATTGCGAAAAGGTGCTCGAATGGCACAAGCAGGTGAATTCACGTTGAGAGCCTTTTTAAACGGTAAACTAGACCTTTCGCAAGCCGAAGCAGTTGCCGACTTAATCTCGTCTGACAATGCCGCTTCGCATCAAATAGCTATGCAACAAATGCGCGGTGGATTTAGTAACGAAATTGCAAAGCTGAGAGCCGAACTTTTAAACTTTGCTTCTTTGATCGAACTTGAATTAGACTTCGCAGAAGAAGATGTTGAATTTGCCGATAGAACTCAGTTTCACGAACTACTCAACCGTATTGAATTTGTATTAAAACGATTAATCGATTCTTTTGCGGTTGGTAATGTAATTAAAAATGGAATTCCTGTCGCTATTGTAGGGGAACCTAATGTAGGGAAATCTACCTTATTGAATGCTTTACTAAATGAGGAACGCGCCATCGTTTCTGAAATTGCTGGAACTACACGTGATACCATTGAAGACGAACTCGATATACAAGGAATAGGTTTCCGTTTTATTGATACTGCAGGGATTCGCGATACTCAGGATGTTGTGGAAAGTATTGGAATTAAAAAGACTTTCGAAAAAATAGAACAAGCCCAAGTAGTGCTGTACTTAGTAGATGGTAGTCTTTTATCCGAAGAAGGAATCAATGACTTAAAGATTGAAATGGAAAAAATCAAAAATCAATTTCCATTAAAACCCTTATTAATCATTATCAACAAAGCCGACCAGCTTTCAACTTCTCAAAGTCAAGCAATTAATGAGCACTTACTCATCATCAATAGTAAACAACAAGAAAGTCCTACCCATATCCTTTTGATTTCAGCCAAAGAAAAACAAGGAATCGACGACTTAAAGAATCAATTGTTTTCATTTGTGAATACGGGCGCTTTACGAAATAATGAAACCATTATCACCAACACCCGCCATTATGATTCATTAATTAAATCCCTAGAAGAAATTCAAAAGGTCAAATTTGGACTCCACAGCAACATCCCCTCTGATCTAATGGCCATCGACATCCGTCAAGCTCTTTATTATTTTGGAGAAATCACCGGAGAAGTTACGAATGATGAATTGTTGGGGAATATCTTTGCGAATTTTTGTATTGGGAAGTAACTACTTTATATCAAACAAAGAACCTGATAAAAATTACAGAAACCAGTTAAATATAAATTATTTACAAATGTAATTTTATAGTGTTTACCAATTCAAATGATATCTCACACCTCTACCCTCGCCTTCTCTTACAAGAGCAGCCATTTCAAAGAGTAGTTGTAAGTCTCTAGTTGCCGTTGCTTTTGAAGTTTTTGTTATTGAAATATATTTCTTTGCGGTCATGCCTCCTTCAAATCCGGCTTTCCCTTTTTCAGTCATTTTTTGCAACACTTTTAATTGTCGTTCGTTTAACTGGTTCTTGAAACGATCAAAGAAAAGGGCTTTTTCTACCACAAATAAAACAGTATCTTTTACTTCTTTTTGTGCTTCTATTAGAATATTGAAAAAGTAACGCAGCCATTCTGCAACGTTTTGTTGTCTTTGAGCATCTTTCAGTGTTTCATAATAGGTAGTTTTATTTTCTTCAATTTTTTTTGAGAGGCTAATCAAAATTGGTTTTTCTAAAGTTTCGGCTAATGCTTTTTCTGACAAAGCTCTACCTATTCTACCGTTTCCATCTTCAAAAGGGTGTAGCGTTTCAAAATACAAATGTACTAAAGCAGAGCGCAGCATCGCTCTTCCCACTTGTCCTATTTCTTGATAAGGAAAGTTTTGATACCAATTTTCAAAATCATTCAAAAGCTGTAACAAATCTTTAGAGGGCGGTGCTTCAAAATGTACTTCAATTTTACCTGCTCTTCCTGAAATGATTTGCATAGGTTCTATGCTACTTCTCC
>CANCJZ010000270.1 GCA_947378465.1 Flavobacteriaceae bacterium | reverse complement strand
GACTTAACATTTATAAAGAATGATTTATTTTATAAAAATGTCGATCAAGCTTCAGCCCAGTTATATGATTTAGCTGACGTATATAATTTTTTGCAAGAAAAAAAACTAAAAAACTTTGAAATTCTTGGTCTAAATATAGAAGATGTTGAGAATGTAGATTTTCGGTTTATTGATTTAATAGATGAACTCTATAATAATAAATCAACTCATGATTTTGTACAGTTTATTTTACGGGACTTTATAGAAAAAGAAGGGATTTTAATTAATGAAGATGTATTAGCAGCTAGATTAGGTATTGACAAAATTAATTCTGGGGAAAGTTGGTTTAGTTTAAAGAAAAAAATAGCAGAAAATGTTAGCTATACAGGAATTTTATCACGAGGATGGGAAAATTTTTGGGCATATAAACTAGACAAATGGTGGTTAGAAAATATTGATACGGAAATGTTGCGATTTCTACCTGCTGCAAAGAGAATAGCATTGCTAAATGAAAAATTTGGTTTAGACTTAAAGGTCGCAGATAAGATTAAATACTGTAATAATGATGAATTTTGGACTGTATGTTTTGCAACAAATAGACCTTTAGATACAGTTGATGGTTATATGATTGCTAATAAATCTAAATATCCATGGCAAGAGATACAATATGTCTCAGCATTTGGGGAGTTAGAAAAGATTTCAGATACCTGGAAAATCAGTGTGTCTGATCGTGAAAATTTTAATAATTTCAAAGCTCTGTTGCTTAAATCAAATAAATAATATGTTAAATCCAGCTACAGAATTCACAAACTTTAGTATTTTACTTAGTAAAGATAAATGGTTCAATAAAATATCTAATTATCAAGAATTAGATAGAATAAAAGAAAACAAATATAACAATCAAAGCAATAGCTGGAAGTATGAGATAGCAAAATTAAAGTTTAAAAACATTAACTTGGAACGACATGTTCGTCCCAGTAAGATATATACCTCAATTAAAAGTGGTGAATGTGAAGCCAAATTGCTCCTAACAGTTTTCTGTGATTGCATCCATAATGATAAAGCAGACCTCATTTTAGATACGACAAAAACAATTGGCGCAAAGTTTGAAGTTCAATGCGATTATCTTTGTAATGAAAGTGGGGACGTTAAATTTTTACATAGTTCTTGGCATATTGACAAACATGATTCAACAAAACAAGTATCCTCTATACACCCATTATTTCATTTTGAGTATGGAAATTCCGAATTAAATAAAAGTGAAGATTTTAATTTTGGGGATTTTATAATTTTAGATACTCCGCGAATTATGCATCCTCCTTTGGACATTGTTCTTGGGATAGATTTTGTTATAAAGAATTTTTATCAGTATAAAGATCATTATGTTTTAACTGAAAACCCACTTTATAAAAAATATATTGAAAATGCTCAAATGCGACTTTGGAAGCCTTATTTCATATCCTTGGCTAGTAAGTTTCATAACTTTGGAACTGAGTATACCATTCAAAATAAACTTGCAGAAAATATATTAGAGTGCCATCACAATAAAGATTTTAGAGCTTAACGAGATCTTTTATCCTTGAAATACAATGATTAACTTCTTCAATTGTATTATACTTACTAAAAGAAAATCTTAATGACGAATTTGCATATTCATTCTTTAAATTCATTGCTTTCAGTACGTATGAAGGTTCGATTATCTCTGATGTACAAGCAGACCCACTACTTATAGCTATATTTCCTAATAAATTTATAAAGACATTTGAGTCAATTGATGGAATGCAAATATTACTTATATTATGAATTCTATGTTCTATATCCCCATTAATAAAAACTCCATTTATTGATAATATATTATCCTCAAAATAATCTCTTATTATTTTTATTTGCTTTTGATTATCAAAAATTTCTGTTAAAGCTATCTCACAAGCTTTGCCTAAACCAATAATCGCTGGAACATTTAAAGTCCCACTACGTAGTTTGTTTTCATGCCCTCCTCCATGTTGAAGAGGTTGTATTTGATCGTAGTTAATATTGTCTCGATTAAAGTATAATACACCAACCCCCTTTGGTCCATGAAATTTATGAGCAGAAAAAAACATTAAATCTATTTCTAAATCTTTTACATCAATTGGAATTTTACCAACGGCTTGAGTAGCATCAGTCATAAGATAAATTCCTTTTGGTTTAATAATTTTAGAAATTTTTTTAATATCATGGATGGTTCCAATTTCATTATTTGCCATCATGATACAAACTGCAAAAGTATTTGGTGTCAATGCATCTTCAAGTTGTTTTATATCTAATAATCCATTCTCTTTTACAGGTAAATATGTTATTTCAAACCCAATGCTTTCCAAATAAAAACAAGTGTCTAAAACTGCTTTATGCTCAGTTTGAATAGTAATTAAATGTGTTTTAGTATTATACGGACTTAAAGCTAGCCCTTTAATACCTAAATTAATAGATTCTGTTGCGCCTGAAGTAAAAATTATTTCTTCTGATTTAGAGTTAATTAATTTAGCTACTTGCTTCCTTGCATTATTTATCTCTATGTTCACACTTAAGCCAAATGCATGGGAACTACTGGCATTGGCATATTGTTCCGTATAATAAATTCTCATTTTATCAAATACTCTATCATCAATTTTTGTTGTTGAAGCATTATCGAAATATATAAGTTTATCTGGATCCATAATTTTGTAAATATAATACTAGCATTTAGAAATCAGTCAAAAATCCTGCATTTTTTATTCTTTCACCCTTTTCAAAACTCGCTAAATAATTTTCAGTAGTTTTTAAATCGCTATGCCCTAAACTTTCACTAATTGATGCTATATTTGCCCCACTTCGTTTAAGTACAGTAGCAAAACTGTGTCTAGCCACATAAGTTGTAATATCTCCCAAATCTAAATGATTTCCTATTTTTTTCATTTGATTATTTATGCTTTTAGTAACGCTTTTAGTAATTTTCTTTCTTTCTTCTGCTGTTTCTTTTCCTTTTAGAAAAGAGAAAATATAATTTTCAGGGTTTGGTTTGTTTCCCCAAGTATTAATTATTTCTTTCATTTGAGGAATAACTAAAACTTTGATTTCTTTTCTGTGTTTAGATGTGTTTTCTGTTTTTTGTCGAACAAAGCAAATTTCATCATCTACAATATCTTTAAATTTAAGTTTTATCAAATCGGCTATGTTTATCCCATTACACATGTAACTAAAAAACCATAAATCTTTATATTTTTGGGTTAAATCATTGCCTGGATTAAATTTATATATTTCACCTATTTGATTAATTGTTAAAGCTTTTTTCTTACTTTCAGCTGTTTTGATTTCAAACTTATCTTTTCCAAACGGGTATTGTGTTTCTTTAATAATTCCTGCTTTTTTAGCAATATTCATCACAGTTCTAATTTCTCTCATATACATCCCAACAGTTGAATAAGTTTTGTCCTTTAGCATATACTTTTCAAATTTCTTCAACCATTCAATTGAAATAACTTCAAATGAAATCTTTTTTCCAGCAAACTTTTCAATGCAAATTAATGCGTTTTGACACATATCACGTGAACCTATTCTTCCTTCTATGGTTAACTTATCAATTTTTGAGTTAAAAGCACAATTTAAAGTATCGATATTTCCTTTACTTAATCTTAGATTTAACGCATCGAAAGAGAATCCGCCTATTTCAGCTAAAGCAAGGACATTCATTCTAATTATAGAGAAACTATTTTCAACACTTTCTCTAACCTCTTTAAGATGTCTGTTTTTTGTAGTTGGTAAAATATCCCAATCCTCAATCGTTAAATCTTTACCTGTTGAATAATGTTTTCTA
>CANCJZ010000269.1 GCA_947378465.1 Flavobacteriaceae bacterium | reverse complement strand
CGTAACAAATTTCATTTTATGCAGAGTATAAGCTAATCAACTATTAATTATATATTTTTACAAATGAAAAAAATTATTTTATCCTTAATCACGGCCATTATGCTTATTCCAATGAGCGCAAGAGCAGATGAAGGAATGTGGTTTTTGATGTTCATCGAACGTTTGAATCACCGCGACATGGAAAAAATGGGACTTCAATTGACGTCCGAAGAAATCTACAGTATCAACCATCACAGTTTGAAAGATGCTATTGTTCAATTTAACGGAGGCTGTACTGCCGAAATCATCTCTAAAGATGGATTGGTTTTGACCAATCACCACTGTGGTTATGATGCCGTAGCTGAATTATCTACTGCGGATCACAACTATTTGAAAAATGGGTATTGGGCAGAGAACCGAATGGCTGAGAAAAAACCTTCCAGTTTATACGTGCGTTTCTTTGTTCGTATGGACGATTGTTCAAAACGTATTTTGGCAAAAGTTAACCCTTCAATGAGTGAAGCGGATAGAGAAAAAGCAATCAATGCAGAAATTGCTTTGATTGAAAAAGAAAACAACGAAGGCGGAAAGTATACTGTTTCTGTTCGTTCTTTTTTCCAAGGAAATGAATTTTACTTTTTTGTTTACCAAGATTATAAAGATGTTCGTTTAGTTGGAGTACCACCAGAAAGCTTAGGTAAATTTGGTGGAGATACAGACAACTGGGAATGGCCACGTCATACTGCGGATTTCTCTATGTTTAGAGTATATGCTGACAAAGATGGTAATCCAGCGGATTATTCTCCTAACAATGTGCCATTGCAACCAAAACACTATTTACCAGTTAACTTAAACGGTGTTAAAGAAGGTGATTTCGCAATGATTTTAGGATATCCTGGAAGAACCAATCGTTGGATGCCAGCAGGTGGAATTGAGCAAAATGTAAAATTTGCTTATCCTGCTTGGGTTGAAGGTGCCAAAACAGGTATGGACGGAATGAAAAAATATATGGAACAAAGTGATGCACTTCGTTTGGTATATGCTTCTAAATACGCTTCTACAGCGAACTATTGGAAAAACCGTCAAGGAATGATTGATGCTTTGACAAAATTTGGTACCGCTAAATCTAAAGCGGCTCAAGAAGCTAAGTTTGACAAATGGGCAAACAAAGCAGAGAACAAAGCAAAATACGGAAATGTAGTAACGAACATTAACAAATTCTACGGATTGACTAACGAAAAAGCGCGTCATGATAACTATTTACAACAATTGTTCCGTACAAGTGCTTATGGTGCTATTGGAAGAGGTTTAGGAAAACAATTGGACAACTATGTAAAAGCAGATGCAGCTAAGCGTGCGACATTAGCACCTCAAATCACAGAAATGGCCGAAGAGTTTTTCAAAGATTTATACTTGCCTGCTGAAAAAGACATTTTAGCCGCTCAATTAAAATTATATTCAACAAAATCGGTAGGATATAAAATTGCTCCAATGGTAGAAAAAATTGGAAAAGAGAACAATGGCGATTTTACTAATTATGTAAATGCAGCTATTGATTTAAGTATGTTCTCTTCTTTAGACAAAGTAAAAGCTTTTTTACAATTGCCTACGCAAGGAATGTTAGATAACGATCCTTTATATGCTTTGTCCAATGATATGTTGACACATTTTGCTTCTAAATCAGACGAGATTGCTAAAGCTCAAAACGATTTTGGCGCTTCATTCCGTTTGTTAGTAGAAGGATTACGTGAGTCAAAAATTGGAACAATTAAATATCCAGATGCAAACTCTACTTTGCGTTTAACTTATGGAAAAGTTCGTGCTTTACCAGCTGACAAACGCAACGATGCAACAATCAACAACTACACTACTTTTGACGGTATGATGAAAAAATACAAAAAAGGAGATGAAGAGTTTGATTTGCCTCAACACATGTTGGATATGTATAAAAACAAAGATTACGGCAGATTTAAAGATAAAGACGGATCTATGCACGTAAACTTCTTGACAGATAATGATATCACAGGTGGAAACTCTGGTTCACCAGTATTAAATGGTAAAGGAGAATTAATCGGTTTGGCTTTTGATGGAAATATCGAAGCGATGGCAGGTGACGTGATCTTTGACAGTAAGTTACAAAGAACCATCAATGTGGATATTCGTTATGTATTATGGGTAATTGAAAATTATTCAAATGCAAAACACATTGTTGACGAAATGACTATTGTGAAGTAATTCTTTCTAGATAAATTTAAGAAGCCCCATATTTTGGGGCTTTTTTTTATTCTTTTACCGTCACTTTTATTCCTTTAGTATGACTTGATAATTCTGGCGCATACATACTCTCGATAGTACTTATGCCATTAGAAAAATCTCCAGCATTATTCACTCGAACATCATATTCCAGTACATAAGTTCCTTTATTGAGTTGGTCAAAAAAGAAATGTGTAGCAGCATCTTTAGTACTTTGGTAATAGCCCAAGCCATTTTCCCAATGATAATCGGAGAGTACGGATGTAGGTTCAAAACATGAGGCACGCATATCTTTTAGATGAATATAATCGATGTTTTCTTTTGCCACAACAATCAATCGGATGGTTACCAAATCACCTATTTTAAGTGGGTTTGAAGTTGTGATTGCTGTTAACTTTTCACTACCAGCATTATCTTTCTTCAAATACAATTCTTTTGTTACGGATAGAACACCATCGTTATTATCTTTGATTTTATCTATGGCTTCAAAATATTGCCAATAAATTCCTCCAAAGCCTGTTGTCTTTGATTTATTATCAATTCGTATGGTTCCCATATCTCTATTGATTTCATCGGCTTTCCAATTCAATTTCAAATAGCCTGTGTTCGCTTCTTTTTCATTTTCGGATAGCTTTTTAGTGGAAATGCTTGTAGTTCCTAATTGTATAACGGTATTGTCTTTGATGCTACTCCAATCATTTCCTTGCAGCAACAGTGCATAAACGGCATCTGCAGTTGATTTAGTAGAGGGCCAATTCTTTGTTTGTTTGTTTTTTAGCAACCAAACTTTCATTGCTTCAACCGATTTTGTATCCTGGTCAATTTCATTAAACGCCTCTATCAATAAAGCCTGTGTTTCAATAGGCGCCTGATACCAATTCCAACCGCTTTTGTTTTCAATCCAGTACATTCCTGAATCTTCATTGATGACCGCAGTTTCTTTTAGATTGACCAATATCTTTTTGGCATTAGTTTGGTCGCCAAAACGTGATAATACTAATGAAGCTAGTCCTTTTTCATACAACGAATAAGTAAGCCAATTATTTTGAATATCTTCAAGCTGTTTGTTGATTCTTGTTTGTAAAGCAACTGCAATGGGATAACTTTTTAAATAAAAACTCCTTGCATAGAAATAATGAATAGAAGCAGTTCTAATGTCAGTTGTATTTTTAGTAGCAAATAAATTGTCAAGATAAGGAATCGCTTTTTTGGAGATGTTATCAAACTCCTTATCCATGGTTTTGTTTGGATAAAGTTTTTGCAAATGACCCATACCCGCAACTATTGTTCTTGTGATAAATTCGCTTTCATTACCTCCGTCAAACCATACAAAGCCTCCCGAACTTTTTTGTTTATCGGTCAGTTTTTTGAGTGTAGCTTCTTGCGAGTCTTTCATTTGAGCCAAATCAAACAACAAGGCTAGTTTTTGTTTTTTCTCCTCTTCCGATGTAGCATCTATAAGCCAAGGAGTTTCAGCTAATAGTAAGCTTTTAAGCTCCTCATTGCGCTCTAATTTGGATACACTTTGTTTTTGAGTTTTCCAACTGTCAATAACCGATTTGAATTTTGGGTTACTATTGATGATTTCTGTCGCAA
>CANCJZ010000268.1 GCA_947378465.1 Flavobacteriaceae bacterium | reverse complement strand
GTCAAAGAAGAACTTAAAAGAGCTAATCCGACCTTTATACAAAAAATATTGTCAAAGTTTTAGAAAGTAAAAAACAACAAGCAAAATATCGCAAATATTTTATAAGAAAAATCCCAAAACTCTTTTAACAGGTGTTTTGGGATTTATTTTGTGACCTCGACTGGATTCAAACCAGTAACCTTCTGAGCCGTAATCAGATGCGCTATTCAGTTGCGCCACGAGGCCTTAATTGTGGGTGCAAATATAGTTATATTTGTGTAACTTGCAAACCATTTTCAGTAATAAACATAAAAAAGATGGCATTAGAAAACTATATCCGTGATATCCAAGATTTTCCGAAACAAGGAATTTTATTTAAAGACATTACTCCAATGTTATTAGACCCTATTGGAAGGCAAGAATGCCTCGATTTGCTACTTTCTCAATTACAAAATAGAGGAATCAATAAGGTAGTTGGGGTAGAAAGCAGGGGGTTTTTCTTTGGAATCTTATTAGCCGAAGCATTAAATGTAGGATTTGTTCCCGTTCGCAAACCCAAAAAGTTACCGTTTACTACTATTTCAGCGTCATATGACTTGGAATACGGTAGTGATACTCTCGAGATTCATATTGATGCTATTCAAAAAGGAGATAAGGTATTAATTCATGATGATGTTTTAGCCACCGGTGGAACTGCTAAAGCGGTATGTGAATTAGTAGAACGTTTAGGAGGTGAAATTGTTCAATTAAACTTCCTTATGGAATTAACTTTTTTGGAAGGTAGATCAAAACTAAGCGATAAAGAAATCTTTGCAGCTTTAACCTATTAATCCAAAGCTCTTGAAGTAACATAATAGCGCCAAGCGAGCAAGGCAAGTTGCCATTTCTTGGCTTTGCTAACATCTAATCCTTGTTTGGTAAAACTAGGTAATAAGGTTTTGTTGATTCGAGCTAATAGTTTGAACATTATTTTGGATTTAATATAAAAAGCAAAAAGTAATTAAAGGCTAAATTAATTACTTTTTGCTTTACTTTAATTATGCTTTTTGGGTTTTAATTGCTGGCTTGGATTTTTGAATCTCTTTCTTAGCTTTTTCCAATTCCTCACGGGCCTTGATCATTTCCTCTTTGGCTTTTTGCAATTCTTTTTTAGCATCATCCAAATCGGATTGGGTAGCTCCTTTATCAAAACCAGGATTCATTTCTGATTTCATCTCATCCATTTGTTTTTTAAAGTTTTCCAATCCTTCTGGACTTCTAAAATCGAATTCCTTTTCAGAATTCCCTTCATTAGAAAAACCTTCCACACGGTTTTCGCTCTTAATCTTTTCAATTTCCTCAGGAGTATAATCCTCTCCACCTTCAGTTACTTTACCATCTTCAATAACTAATGGTTTTTTGCCATCTTTTTGAATCATGATTTTTGATTTCGATTGCCCATTTCCAGCACCATCAGGAAAACTAAAACTAAAGGATTGCGAATTGCGATCATTCATTCCATTTCCAAAATTAAATTGCTTCATAATATCCTGAGGATTTCCAAAACCATTAAGGTTATTAAAGAAATCGTTTCCAGCAATTCCATTATTCATTTGTGAAGCAGAACCAAATCCAATTTCCTCTCCTTGTTTATAAAACTGAATTACAGGAATAGGATTTTCATTGTGGTACTCCAAATTTCCTTTATTTCCTTTACGATCGGAATAACTAACTTTAATTCCAGTGATTTCTTGTTTTGAATTGCGTTTAACATCATCGTATTTGATGGTGATACCTTTATCGGCAAGAGCTTTAACATCGTCTTTCATCTCCGATTCAGGTGTGTTTTTATTCCAGGTCATAAACACATCATCTTGATGTGTATCTTCAGTTAAGTTAAATGGTTTTTGACCCACCATTGTTAACGGAATAAATAGGATAAGTGCCAGTGCCAAGGAATACTTCCAAAGAGTGCTATTGCTTAACATAACAAAATTAATTTTATAGGTTATTTGTAATAATTTATTAAACTCAACGCAAATTTATTTATAGATTGATTTCAATGAATAAGGATTTACAAATTTTTAACTTTTTTTGAGGTTAAAATATTCTTAATGTTTTTTAAGGGCTTCCTTAGCTTTTTGAAATTCTAATTTAGCGGCTTCCATTTCTGCTTTTGCTTTTAGCATTTCTTTGCGGGCTTGAATCATTTCAGCTCTTGCTATTTCCATTTCAGGACGAGAAGCTTCCAATTCTCTTTGGGCACGTTCCATTTCAGGTTTAGATAACTCCATTTCACGTCTTGCTTTTTCCATTTCTATATGTGCTTTCTCCATTTCTAACTTCGCCTGACGCATTGCATCTGATTTTATGATTTCAACTTTTTTATTGACATTGGTTTCAGAATCTCCATAAATATTTTTAGTAGTAATGATAATTACTCCGTTTTTGCCCTCTTTTCCATAGGCTTTGGTGGTTTCATTATCTTTAAATACTTCTACTTTATCGATGGTTTCAGCATCAATATCATCAACATTTCCATCTTCAAAACGAACTCCATCTACAATAATAATTGGTTTGTCACCACTTTTCTCTATTTTCTTAATGATGATTCTTTTGTCCGTTCTATTTGATGCATTTGGAGGAGTAGGAGGTGCTGGTGGTTCTGGAACAAGTGCTTCAGTTAATTCTATAGCGGCACTTTGATCTTCACTTTCGTTTGTGTCTTCAGTGGTATAAATAGTTACATTTTGATTCCCATTCATCAATTTAGGTTTAGTAGTACTAAAACCAACTTGACCTTCTCTAGTATTAAAATAAATAGGATTAATAGGCTCATTGGAACTATAAGCCACAGCTCCTGATTGACCATCTTTGGTTTTGTATTTAATTTTAATGGCAATAATCTCGCCTTGATCATTTCTTTTTACATTGGAAAATTTATAATCGATACCTTGTTCTTTTAGCGTTTGAGTATCGTTTTTCATTTCTTCATCAGTTGCATTTTTATCGGTTACAAAACCGATTGCTAATGCTTTTTCTACTGTTACTGTACCATTGTCTCTTTTCTCTTGAGCAACGGTTTTGATTTGAAATAAAAAGATAAAGGCTATTAAAGCCGGAACTATCATGGTGTATTTCCATGAATTTCTTCTGTTGGACGGATTGGTGTTTAACATAACGATTCGTTTTTTGATTAATGATTGATAAAAATTATTGGTAATCGGTAAGCAGTTTTGATGAGAAACTACTTTTAAAAGCACTCTTTGGTAGGCTTTTTTATCTTCTATAAGTTGGATAGCCTCACTATCGGCTATATATTCTAAATTTTGAACGATGGCTTTTTTATACCACCAAATAAAAGGGTTGAACCAAAACAATACACAAAACAACTGAGCTATCAATACATCTATTGAATGTCCTTGTTTGCTGTGCACTTTTTCGTGCAAGAGGATACTCTGTAATTCGTGTTCGGAATATAAAGTAGGATTGTAAACAATGTATTTGAAAAAGGAAAAAGGAGCAATAGGTTCATTGACATTGATTAATGTAAAATCTTCTTTTCGTTCCATTTGTTTTTTATATAACAATTGAAATAATGAAACCAGATTGATAAGGATTTTAATACTTAATAAGGTAACCACTAATCCATATCCTATAAAAAGCAAATCGAACCAATTAATACTACTCTCAACTATAGGTGCGTTTTTTGCAGGATGAGCCATTGCTAATAAATCCTCAACCGATAATTTTGGTTTTTCAACCCAAACTACTTTTTTGATAATATATAAAGGTAAACTAACCGAAATCACTAAACCGGATAACAAAAACCAACGGTTGGTCTTAAAAAAGGTTTCTTTCTTTAGCAAT
>CANCJZ010000267.1 GCA_947378465.1 Flavobacteriaceae bacterium | reverse complement strand
ACCTAAAGCTTAAAAACCTCAACCACTGTTGCAAGATCTTTATACTGATAAAAAGAACAGATGACTTGATTATTGGAACCCATCATCAATAATGAAGGATAATACTTTTCAGAAAGAGTGGTAGCTGTTTCCGAAATCCAATCGCCATTGGGAGAAAAAAGAGTATACGACCAATTTTTATTTTTGTTTACCGTTAAAAGTAAGTATTGTTTATTGGGTAATTCGATACCTTTATTAAAATCGGGATACTGACTGCATTTAAATTCTTTTTGGAGTCTTGGGTTAAAGGCCTTGTCTGCTTTTACAAAATATCCTTTTTTAGTAAAATATTCTACATAAGTGTAGATATAATTCCCTTCAGTTGCATTTAAAAAACTGATTAAATATGGGGCGTGATCACTACTAATATTATTTAAACTGTCTATCTCCTCGGCCTTTCCTTTATCATATTGAAAAAAATGGATTCCGTATTCTTTGTCAATACAATTATTCAGTGCAAAACAAACCTTCTGATCTCTGATAAAAAGAGGTGTATTGATAAATTGGTATTCTTTGGGATAATCCACAGAAGTTTGGAATAGAACATTGGGCACTTTTTGAGTATAATAATAGTTTTTCGAGTCGTGAAAATCCTTAGTCGAAATTTCATAAAGAGTTGGGATATACTGCTTATTTCCAATTTCACCCTCCATATTCATTCCTAAGACAATTAGATTTTTATCTTTTATAATCATGTCTTTAAAATAGGTAGTATGATCCGTTTCAATAGCGGTCTGACCACTAATCGTCATTTTCATATCCAGTTTAGTAAGTGTAATTTGATAATGATTGTTTTTGTGATAAAAACCCGAATTCCCACCAATCCAATAGCACTTATTAGATTCATCATAAACTATATGTTCAAAACTAGAATGTGTACCTTGTATTTTTAAGATTTTATAATGCTGATCTGTAATTATTAAAATCCCTTTGGCAGCACTATCAATTACATATTCCTCAAACCTATAAATAGAATCCAATCGAGCATCTCTATCTTTAGCGTGTTGCTGTTCTACTCTAACATCCCCTATGAATAGTTTATTCCCATTGGGTGTAGTGAGGTAATCATTTATTTTAAGTGAAAAACCCTTGAAATAAAAGGAATGATTATCTATTTTAATTTGTGCTTTTGAGGAAAGTGTAATGACAAAGCAGAGTACTGCAAGGAGTAATTGTTTCAATTTAAATTATTAATGGTTTGATAAATGTGTTATTAATTTTGGCTGCTTTTCCATCTTCCTAAATTGGGAATCAGCGCTTCTGCTTTTGCTCTGGCTTCAGCTTCGGGATAATTAAATTGCGCCATCGCCAAGTGAACATTCTTTTCAATTTTTGCTTCTAAGGTAATTCCTTCGTCTTTGAACTTTCCGTTTTCGAAACAAAAACTACAATAAAGTGTACTGATGGATTGATCGGCATTAGTGCCGCCTTTTTTGGGATCCACATCTAACGGCATCCCACACGATTGACAAATAGTAGACATAATTTTAATTGATAATTGATAATTGACAATTTAGATTCATAGAATATATTATCATCTATAAAGATAAGTAATACTATAGAATTATTAAAGGGAAAGATAATCCATTTATATAATATCACAAAAACATTTTATAGGAGTTCAGTTTAACGCCTCTAATGAATACTAATTGTTCAAAATAGTTACAAAATGGAGAATTATTAATCTATTATGCAATATACTTGCTTTTTTAAACATTTCAGTTGCACCCTACTCCCCTAACTATAACTCATAATTTATAATTCATAGGTCATAAAGCCTTTTCCTTTCTTCTCCAAACTCAATTTCTCTGAAAGCTTTAAAATATCTGACAAAACCCCTCTTGCTGTAACAGCTCTACCTGCGCCTGCGCCTTGAATCACTATAGGAATTTCTCCATAAGATTGGGTGTATATTTCAATTAAGTTATCGGCTCCTTTGAGTTGTCCCAAAGGAGAATTTTGTGGAACAGAAATTAGTTTGACTTCTAATTGATTCGTAAGCACATTTAGTTCGCCCACATAACGTAAAACGTGTTGATCCGCCTGAGTGATTTTAGCAATATTAAAAGGGGTGTCGAAGAGTGATTTATTAATAGCATATTCCCCTTTGGAGTGTTTTTCATTCAATTGAGGCAAAAGAAGGGATGAAATAATGATATCTGAAAACTCTAGTTTTAAACCAATTTCACGTGCTAAAATGAGCAGCTTTCGAGCGACATCATTACCAGATAAATCTTCACGAGAGTCGGGCTCCGTCAATCCAGCTTTTTCAGCATCAATCAAAATAGAAGAGAAAGTGTTATCCTCGACAGAAAAACGATTGAAAATATAACTCAACGAACCTGAAAACACTCCTCTTATAGAAGTAATTGGTTCACCTGAAAGATATAAGTCTCGAATCGTTTGCACTACAGGAAGCCCTGCCCCTACATTCGTTTCATAGAAAAAACTTTTGTCAAAATAGTTGAGCGCTGTTCGCAATTCATTATAAAAATCAAAGGAAAGCGTATTGGCTTTTTTATTAGCAGCAACTATGTTAAAGCCATTGAGTACTAAAGGAAGATAGCTACTTACAATTTCGGTGCTGGCAGTGGCGTCTACCGCGATTAAATTTTCCAATTCGTGTTCTTGCACATAATTGATAATGTCTTCTATTTTAAAAGGAATTGCTGACTGGGCGAAGTTGGCTTCCCATTGATTAGCAACCCCTTCTTTTTCAAAAAAAGCTAAAGTTGAATTAGTAATAATTGGAAAGCGCAAATCGATGTTTCTTTTTTCAAGGAAAAACTTTTGGCTTTCAATCACTTGTTGGATGAGTGTACTGCCAACATTCCCGATTCCGAAAAGGACAATATTGATTCTAGTTGTGGACATAATGTTTGTGTGTATTAAAAATGGGAGCTAATAATTGTGCTAATTGTACAAATTCAATCAAAAAGGCATCGTGCCCATGAGGAGATTTAATTTCGTGATAAAAGACATTGTCTTTAATTAGTTTGAGTTGTTTATAGGTTTCAATATTTTCATTGGCAATAAAAAAATAATCACTATCCACAGCTACTATATGAATAGTGGCTTTGATAGAGAGAGCAATAGTTGAAAAATCGGCTCTATTACGTGTCAGGTCATTGGTTTTGAGCAAGTGATTCATCAATTTGTATGACGAAAGACGAAAGCGGTTTTTGAGTTTGAACCCATGATTTATCAACCAATTCTCCACTTGATAAATGGATAGCGATTCTTGTTTGTTACGTTGAAACCTCGCATTAATGGATTGAGGTGTTCGATATAAAAGCATGGCATGCAAACGGGCATCCACAATAGGGTCATCAGAATTATTGAGAATTTGATCTTGAATCAAAACATTGGCAATGACCCAATCCGTAGCCTTCCAATCGGTGGCAATAGGGATTAGATGTTGAATTGACCTTGGTTGTAAAGCGGCCATTTCCCAAGCAATAGCACCACCTAAACTTCCGCCTATCACAGCAAAAAGTTCTTTTATTTTTAAATGAAATAAGCCTGACCAAAAAATACAGGCGATATCACGAATGGAATAATCTTGATAATCGGAGATTAAATTTTCAGCCTTTCCATCGTAACCATTTCCAGGGATATTAAAAGCAATTACGGTGAAATAATTGGTATCAATAGTTTTGTCAGGTCCTATCAAATCATTCCACCACGATTGCTCACCACTTACATTGGAGTTGCCTGTTAAAGCGTGATTGACCACTACTATAGGTGCCGTTCCTAAAGGAGCACCAAAGCATTGGTAAAAAAGTGAAAGGAATGG
>CANCJZ010000266.1 GCA_947378465.1 Flavobacteriaceae bacterium | reverse complement strand
GCTCTTTTGGCTAACACATTCAAATCATCACCAAATATTTTTACAGCCACATCACTACGAGTTCCTGAAATTAATTCATTAAAACGCATTTCAATTGGTTGTGTAAATTCAATTTCCATATTCGGAATTTGTTTTTCAATGGTAGATTTGAGTTTATCGGCTAATTCATCTTTTGAGTTTGCCGAAACCCATTCTGATTTGGGTTTTAATTTAACAATTACATCACTTTCCTCCATACTCATTGGATCAGTAGGCACTTCTGCTGCACCAATTCTACTTACAACTTGTTGTACTTCAGGGAAATTTTTAAGTATTATTTTTTCAATTTTAGTGGTAGTAGCAATAGTTTTACTCAATGAAGTACCTGTTTTTAATACGGGTTGGATCACAAAATCACCTTCATCTAAAGTAGGAATGAACTCTCCTCCCATTGTAGCAAATAATAAAACAGAAAAGGCTAATAAACCAAAAGCTCCATAAATAACTTTCTTAGTATTATTAAGTGCCCAAGAAATAATAGGTCGGTACCAATGAGTTAGTTTAGTAATTAATTTAGTAGAGATAGAGTTTGGGTTTTCAACCGTTGGTTTTAAAAATAAGGAAGAAATAACTGGGACATAGGTAAAACAAAAGATCATTGCTCCTACCAAAGCAAAACTAAAAGTCATCGCCATTGGTTTGAACATTTTACCTTCAACACCTGATAAAGAAAGGATAGGGATAAAAACTATTAAAATAATCAACTGCCCAAATACCGCAGAATTCATCATTTTAGAAGCACTTTTATAAGTGATTTCATCAATTTGAACTTGGCGGTTTTCCGGATCTAATAAAGCTAAATGAGAGGATTTATGAGCAATTTGAAAAGCAATAAACTCTACAATTATAACAGCCCCATCAATGATAATTCCAAAGTCAATAGCCCCTAAGCTCATCAAATTGGCATCAATGCCAAAAATATTCATCAAGGAAATAGCAAATAACAAACACAGAGGGATTACAGAAGCAACTACTAATCCAGAGCGCCAATTTCCTAAAAGCAATACCACCACGAAGATTACAATTAAACAACCGAGTATTAAGTTCTCAGCAACGGTAAAAGTAGTTTTGGAAACTAGCTCACTGCGTTCCAAAAAGGCATTGATATACACTCCTTTGGGTAAAATCTTTTTGATATCCTCAACTCGTTGTTTGACATCATTAAGGACTTGTTTGGAATTGGCACCTTTAAGCATCATGATTTGACCCAATACTTTTTCACCTTGACCATTTCCTGTAATGGCTCCAAAACGATTTGCATTTCCAAAATGTACTAGAGCAACGTCTTTTATATAAACTGGGACTCCATTTGAGTTTTTAATAACAATATTTTGAATATCCTCAATTGATTTGGCTTTACCTTCTCCACGAATAAAATAGCTCTGATTGGTTTTTTCAATATAGGCTCCACCTGCAATACTATTATTTTTTTCTAAAGCGGTATACACTTCAGTTGTGGAGATGTTCATCCCTTTTAATTTTGCCGTATTGATAGCAACTTCATATTGTTTGACATAACCACCCCAAGTATTGATTTCCACTACCCCTTTGATTCCAGAAAGTTGACGTTTAACTACCCAATCCTGAATAGTTCTTAAATCTTCAACGGAATATTGATCTTTATAGGCGGGTTTGACATCTAAAATATATTGATAAACCTCTCCTAGACCAGTAGTAATAGGTCCCATTTCAGGGGTTCCAAATCCTTGAGGGATTTTTTCAGAAGCAGATTTGATTTTTTCAGCAATTAACTGCCTTGGTAAATAAGGCCCCATATCATCCTCAAAAACGATGGTAACTACAGATAAACCAAATTTAGAGATGGAACGTATTTCTTTAACTCCAGGAAGATTGGCCATTTCCACTTCAACAGGATACGTAATGTATTGTTCGATATCTTGAGTAGAAAGGTTGCGGGAAGTAGTAATTACTTGCACCTGATTGTTGGTAACATCAGGAACCGCTCCTATAGAAATTTGAAAAATCGAATAGATACCAAAGCTGAAAATCCCCAAAGTAAACAACAGCACAATGAGTTTGTTTTTTAAGCTAAAAGCAATGATTTTTTCGAGCATTTAGGAAAGTCTTTTATTTTGGCGCAAAGGTAAGTAAAGTCGAAAAAACAAGCTTAATAAAAGCTTAAAAATATAGTTAAGGAATGCTTAAAATTAGCGTAGTTCCTACATTTTCTTGGCTTGTAATTTCTATTTTGATGTTTAATATGTCACAGAGACGTTTGGCAATGGATAAACCTAATCCTGTCCCCTTAATTTCAGGATGATTAGTAGAGTTAGAAGTTCGATAAAATGCATTAAAAACTTTTATCAATTCATTATTAGATATTCCGATACCAAGATCAGAAACTTTCAATACAGTCATTCCTTCCTTTTTTTCAATTGAAATGGTTACAGTTCCATCGTCAAAGGAGTATTTTAAAGCATTTGATAATAAATTATTAATGATAATTGAGAACAAATAACGATCGGTTTTTATCCAGAAGGTATCATTATAGTCTTCAATTACTGTTAAATTTTTGTGTTTTATTTTAGCATTAAAGCGATACACCGTTTCACTAATACATTCATTTAAAACTAAATCATCCAATTTAACCGATTGCTTTTCATTTTCAAAACGGGCTAATAAAAGCAATTGATCCACCAAATAATTGATTCGATCCACTTCTGAAATGCAGAAATTGATTTTCTCTTGATATTCATCTGTATTTCGAGGTTTACGGATGAGGACTTCTAAGGTTCCTTTGATCACAGCCAAAGGAGTTCTCAATTCATGAGAGGCATCGGATGTGAATTGCTTTTCTCTTTCAATGGCATTTTCAATTCGGTTTAGCAAGCTATTGATGGTTTGCGAAAGCAGGTACAATTCGTCTTTGTTTTTTGGCAAATTAATACGCAATTGCAAATTATCTTTAGTGATTGCATTGGAGGTTTCAATTATAGCATTAACGGGTTTGATACTTCTACCGGCAATAAATCGAGCAATAAAAAACAATAAGAATAATACAATAGGAAATAGAATGTACAATATATCCATCAAATGATTTAAAATGGTAGTAGCTTCTTCCAAAGAAACGGCGACTATTAAATACCCATTGATTTTATTTCGACTGAGTAATGGCACTTGAATTTGTCGAACCAATTGTCCCGCTAATTTAATATCATTTGTTTTCCGAGATTTCAAATGTTTCGTAAAGTAGAGATGCTGGTTTTTTAGATTGTCTGATTTTTCGATAATGCTACCACAAGTGGAAGTGATTTCCAAAAACACAGGATCAACAGCGACTTCATTATGTTCGGATTTCTCCCATTCCTCATGATCGATCAGTTCGATTTCAAAGGCATTTTCATACTCAATTTTATCGATATATTCTTTGACTTCATAATTGATTTGCTCGTCAACTTTGCTGTAAACGGTATATGAAATCAGTGCATAAATAGTTATGAATGCCACAAAAATCAATAATGCAGCTGATATAATATAGTAAAAAGAGATTCTGTTTTTAAGTGAGAATTTTAACATTATTCCATAGTATTAGCGATATACCCCACCCCTCTAATCGTTTTGATTAGATCTTCGTCTTTATTAATGTTGAGTTTTTTGCGAATAGCATTCATAAAAACATCAATAACCCCAGTGTCATATTCAAAATGGATGTCCCAAACATCTTTAATGATTTGGTTACGGGTACAAACTTTGCCTTTATTTTTAATTAAATAAGCCAACAACTCAAATTCCCTTTGGGTTAGAATAATTTCAACCTCTTTAGAAAATACTTTACGTGTATTCAAGTCTATTTTGATATAACTCAA
>CANCJZ010000265.1 GCA_947378465.1 Flavobacteriaceae bacterium | reverse complement strand
AGTCCAAAGACCAATCATCAAACTTGCCCAATATAGGGAAATGTATGGCGCTATATTCTTTGTGATAAAACCTAAGTCTTTTTCCATATAAGCTGGTAGGTTACTAGCTGTAGATACTTCCACTCCTACGTATACAAAGATGGCAATCATCCCCAACACCAATTGAGGATATTTTAAAGCAGAACTTTTGGAACTATTTGTATCTCCTTCTACTTCTACCACCGCTTTTGGACGGTCTGGCAAGGAAGAAAATTTTAATAAAATGGCTACTAATAAGAAAGCTAATCCCAATACTAAATAAGGAATCTTTACGCTTTCAATGCTCATAGTAGTTTTGGTTGAAGTGGCAGAACCAAATATGGCAAAACTTACAATTAGTGGCCCAATAGTAGTTCCTAAATTGTTGATACCCCCTGCTAAAGTCAAACGTTGTGAGCCCGTTGTTATTGGCCCTAAAGCAATCGCTAACGGATTAGCTACTGTTTGTTGTAATGAGAATCCAAGTCCAACGGTAAATAAACCTGATAGCATCAAGGGAAACGAATGCATATTTGCTGCTGGATAGAACAATAAAGTCCCTAATGCAGAAATGGTCAAGCCTAAAGCCAGTCCGTTTTTATAACCTATTTTATTAATTAAATCTTGTTTTATGACTACGGAAATTCCCATATAAATTAAAGAACCAACAGTGTATGCAATATAAAAAGCTAAGGAGACCAACTGGCTTTGTTTTTGTGTAAGGTCAAAAGCTTTTTTAAATACTGGGATTAGAATGTCGTTACTTGCGGCTACAAATCCCCAAAAGAAGAATACAATTACTAGGGGGATGAATTGTCCCCAATTGGTTTTTAAATTTTCAGAAGTCATATAAAATTAGTTTGTTTTAGTTAATAGGTTCGAAGCTAATAGCTGTTCCTCCCCCACTAGCCAAATTTAATTTAATTTTTGACTTAGAAGTAACCTGTATAGTTTTTATATCATAATTTATTGGATTATTTTTCCAATCTGCCTTGGCTCCATCTTGATAAATGATGGCTTTATACTTTTTATTTGGCGTTAAAAAATCTAATTTAATTTCGCTTTGACGTGCGTTCTCGTCAGTGATAGCGCCTAAAAACCACTTTTCTGAGTTTTTTGCTTTACGAACTATGGTTAAATAATCGCCTGGTTCTGCTTCCAAGTATTTACTGTCTTGCCAATCTACTGCTACATCTTTGATAAATTGGAAAGCATCAGGATAACGCTCGTAATTTTCAGGTAAATCGGCTGCCATTTGTAGAGGTGAATACATCGTTACGTATAATGCCAACTGTTTTGCCAAAGTAGTATGCACTTGTTCTGTTTTCGATGGATCGTAATAACTCATTTTGATTTCAAAGATACCAGGAGTATAATCCATTGGTCCTCCTAACAAACGAGTAAAAGGTAATATCGTTTCGTGCATAGGAGGATTCCCAACACTCCATCCGTTGAATTCATTTCCACGAGCCGCTTCCGCAGCAATATAATTTGGATAAGTTCTGCTGTATCCTGTAGGACGTGAACTTTCGTGAGAGTTAATCATCAATTTATAATCTGCAGCTCGTTGCGCTACAAAGTTGTAATGGTTGACCATTGTTTGCCCATCGTGGAATTCACCACGAGGAATAATTCTACCTACATAACCTGATTTTACCGCAGGGTAACCATAATCTTTCATCAAGTTAAATGCACGATCTAAATGGCGTTCGTAATTGGCTACAGACCCTGATGTCTCGTGGTGCATAATCATTTTGATTCCTTTTGATTTAGCATAATCATTTACTTCTTTAAGATTAAAATCAGGATAAGGAGTCGTAAAATCAAATACATTTTCTTTCCAATTGCCAAACCAATCTTCCCAACCTACATTCCATCCTTCTACTAATACTCCATCAAAACCATTTTTAGCAGCAAAGTCAATATAACGCTTTGTGTTTTGTGTAGTGGCACCGTGTTTACCTGTTGGTTTTAATTGTCCATCGGCTGCATTTTGTGCGTTTTGTGAACCTGCATAATCCCAAGTAGCTTTACCAACATGCATTTCCCACCATACGCCTACATATTTCATAGGTTTGATATAAGAAACATCCGTTAATTTACAAGGTTCATTCAAATTCAAAATCATTTTTGAACTTACTATATCACGCGCATCATTACTGATCATAATGGTTCTCCAAGGCGAAACCGCAGGAGCTTGCAAATAGGCTTTATCGCCAATAGCATTGGGCACTAGGTGCGAAGTCAATTTGAATTCGTTAGGCACTAAGTCCAAATGCATCACTGGGTAGTTTACTACCGCAGCTTCAAAGATATTGATATAAATACCATCCGACGATTTCATCATCAATGGCGATTGAATGGTGTATTTACCAGCAATGGATTTCACCCCAATACCGTTGTTTTTATCAATGGTCTCTGTATTTACTTGAGATAATTTTGTTTCGTTATACGCATATTCCTGACTGTCAAAATCTCCAGGAATCCAAAAAGTTTTGTGATCTGCAGTCAAATTGAACTCGGTTTTCTCATCGCTGATGATAAAGTAATTCAAATCTTTTTGACGTGGGAATTCATAGCGAAACGCAACTCCTTCATTATATATTTTAAAAACAATATTCAAACTTCTATTAGTAGCCTTCTGCAATAGCGAGTAAGTTACTTGATTGTATTTATTTTGAATAGTAGTTTGCTCTCCCATCACTGGATTCCATGGTTCATCAACCGATTTGGTATCTTGACTTACTAAGGTAAATCCATCGTTTAGCGCTGGAATATTTTTTAACAAAATTCCTAAATGGCTGCTTTTTACAATCGGTTGATTGTTGTAGTTTACAGAATAGCTTGCCGCTCCATTGGAAGGATTAAGTTCAAAGTGAACTTGGATTTTAGCATTTGGGGATAGTGTATTTTGTGCCTGAATAGTCAAGGCGAAGAACAATAATCCAATTAAATGAATGCTTCTCATAATGATTAATTAGTTTGTTTAGAGATTGGTTGTTGTTATATTAAAGTTGTTATAATTCCAAACAACAAAATATTTGATAAAAATACAGCTATTACGATATAACTCGCTAATTGTGGAAAATATAGTTATTAACGAAAACGATTTCATTTCAAGGCAATAGGCATTAGGCAATAGGCAATAGGCCGTTGGGGTTACTTTGTGTGAGCCTATTGGGTGTTTTAAATGTATAAGAAGATGATTTCAGTATGTAATAAAACCTGACAGGGTAATCTCTTCAAGGTATTAGGCATTATTAAGGCAATAGGCAATAGCCGTTGGGGTTACTTTGTGTGAGTTATTGGGTGTTTTAAATGTATAAGAAGATGATTTCAGTATATAATAAAACCAGACAGGGGTAATCTCTTCAAGGCAATAGGCAATAGGCATTGGGCATTAGGCCGTTGGGGTTACTTTGTGTGAGCCTATTGGGTGTTTCTAATTTATATGAAAGATGATTTCAGTATATAATAAAACCTGACAGGTTAATCACTTGTCAGGTTTTATATATTTGTTTTGAATAGAAGTTAGTGAATAGGCTTAAAAATAAACTAATAAGGGAATAGTTGTTGAAAACTCAACCACTGTAATATGTAAAGTCTATTGCCTTATGACTAATACCTAATTCTTAATTCCTAATTCTTAATTCCTAATTCTTAATGAACTTCCCTGATTAGTGTTGACCGATTTTAAACTGTTTCTATATTTTGTGTTTTTTAGCAAACCTGACAGGTTTTAAAAACCTGTCAGGTTTCGAGACGTAACTTTCTATCGTGATTTTAGCTCTTGATATATGCCGTCCCTATGGGACTCCTTGTTATTATCAATCATTTTGCTACCAATATGTCTTCCGCAACATTCCACA
>CANCJZ010000264.1 GCA_947378465.1 Flavobacteriaceae bacterium | reverse complement strand
TTGACAAAAATGCAGGTTGCAACAAATCTGACACATATCTAAATACACGCTTAATTTGAGCATCTGTCCAAGAGTGTCTTAAAGACTCTATATAGAGAGTTGTGCCATGCTCTTTAATTTTTTCAACTACTTCAATATGATTTTCAACACTAGATAAATCTTTATCCATTTCATAAGAATTCCAATTTATAACAACTTTAATTGCTGATTCTGAATCAGAAGTTTGAGTTATTATGGTCAATTTTTCACCTAAAAATTGTGTCGCAAATCTTCCAATTCCTTTTCTTCCTGCTCGATGTCTATTATACAATGGTGAAAGGGGTTCATGCACTTTAGAAGTAGAAGACAAAGTCATAAAGCCCTTAATTACATCTTGCTTGTTCATTCCGTGTCCATCATCTTCAATTATTAATGTTCCTCCTTGACCTATCGAATCAACAAAATCAAGAGTTACTAACCTTGCGTCTGCATCATATGCATTTTTTACAAGTTCAGAAACAGCTGTTTCCGCTCTACCTACAAGTTCTTTACCTAATCGGTTAATTATATTAGCATCAACTGAAAAGAATACTGAATTGGGATTGATTGCAGCCAATTGAGAATTAATCACATCCCTCTCTTTTATTAATTCCTCTTTAGATTTTTGTTTATTTTCATCCATTTTTTAGTTGTTTGCTTATTGCTATACAATTAACCTCTGTTTGATAGGCTCAATATTTGCATTTAAAACAGGGATTGTTGGCCTTCTATTTTTGTCATACTGTAGCATTGAAAATATTACATTAAAGATATCCGCATCACCAAATTGGTTATCAGTTTCAACTAACTGTCCAACTGGTAAATTTCCTTGAAAGATGTACCAGAATAATTTTCCTAATTGAAAAATATCTGATTTAGAATCAATTTCGCAATCATATGCTATATTACATTTGTTATCGGATAGCATTTTGTTTGTAGCCTCTGGTGATAACCAGCCAATAGGGCCGATTTTTTCACTAGGATAATCCATTTCAAAATCCCTGGTTTGAAATTCAATTAATCCCAAATCTCCAATTTTAAATTCGTCATTTACACATAAAATGTTATCATGTTTAATATCTCGATGATATATTCCGATATCATGTAGTTGCTTCAAATTATTTAAAATATTCAGACAGAAGCTAAGTCTTTGGTTATTTGTAAAATCAAAATGATTGTCTGTCAAATACGATGAGAGGTCGCTTTCGGCTTTTTCTAAAATTATATATAGATAATTTTGATCTAAAATATTAATTTGACCATTACTAAAATATTTTATAACTCCATCTAGACCATTTCTTTTGACCAATTTAAAAGCCTTAACTTCTCTTTCAAATCGTCTTATATTTCGATCTCTTGTTCTTAAAACATAAGGCGTTTTACATATTTTAATAACTCTGTCTTCAGTTTCTCCCGTAGGATCGTTTAAGAGAAATATGTTTGAACTAGCACCTTTATTAAATGGCTTTTTAGGATTCAGATATTTCAGCAAAAAGTCTTCGCCATTAATGGAGATATAATTATCATATTCGTCAGGCGACAATTTAATATTACCTCTATCAATTATCATATCTTAAACTGAATATTTTTAATAGTATTTAATTTTTGAATATCAATATTTAAATAATTTTCAACTTTAGCAGTATCTTTTGAAGTTAGTTTATAGAACTCGATAATGTCATTTTGTGTTTTATTTAATTTTGATGTAGAATTCAATAGAAATTCTTCAAAAAATGTTAATCGATTTTCTCTTGCGGTCTTTGAATTAGACTGAGTTACACAATTTCTGGCATATTCCATTAGAGGAAGGCAATCACTTTGAGAAGGTTTTATATCGGAAGAAATAGCCACTAAAAGTTTGTAAAAATAATTCAAACTCTCTTGTTTTAAATCATCATGATTTTTTATAAAATCAAATAGAGTGTAAAAATCATTTCGTTGCTTATACCTAGTTTTCGAAATTTCGAAAATCTTATTCAGATTCGTGATTTTTTCAATAATTGTAATAAAGGTTGCTTTATATTTCGAGTATTCACTTTGAGTTATGTCTTTCTTAAAATAGTCGTCAATATGATTCTTTTTGTCAATGTGTCCTTTGATAATTAAAATAATTAGTTCAGACACGAAATCAGTATCATTCATTCTTTTTAAAGAACTGTCAGTAAATATTTTTAAATTTACTAACTGCTTTGAGCTTGAAAGTTCGTTGATTAATTTTAAAAGTATAGTGTCATAGTAATCTGCTTTACGGACCTCTGGTTTATTCAAGTGAACGCCTGTCTTATTAACCATTGCGTAAAAATCTTTTATTGATTCACCTTCCGTATCAGAAATTATTGTTACAGGAAACTCATACGATAAATACCCAGGATAATCTTTTTTATTATACAATACGTTTTTGAAATCCTTAAATTGACCAGCTAAAAAACTCAATATAGTTCTTGATCTTTGCTGACCATCAACCATCTCATATTCATTTTTTCCAGTTTTTAAAATAAAGAAATTAGGTATTGGATTGTTGCGCTTAATAGAGTCGATAAGATACCTTTGATCTGTTATTGACCAGATAAAGTTTCTTTGATAAGGCGGACTGAGATTTAAAAATTTCTTTTCATGGTAATCATGTAAAGTTTGTATATCCCATTTAGTTACTTCAAATTTCATATTTGTATTTATATAAAACAACTTGCACAACCCTCACCTTCTACGGCTAAAATTTCATCATGCCAAGAAGTTTGAGTTTTATTATTTATCTTGTTTTTATTGATTCTTAAATAATGTTCTAGTTTAATAGCATGAACACGCTCAGGTTTCTTCAACTCAATTAATGGCTCAATAGACCAAGTATATCCTGTTTTCTCATATTCGATAGCTTTTTCATATAAATCAGGATGCTGTTCTAATAACCAAACCCATTCAATTTTTTGTTGGAAAAAACAAAAGAAACAACCAGATCGACTTCTCGAATATGTGCCTTTTTTATCCTTTCCATCTATTGTAACTGTATATTCTATAGGGTTGTAATAAGCAGGAATACCAACACCAGAATTTATTAATATTTTAAAAATATCATCTATTCCTAAATTTTCCTCATTTTCGATTAACGAGAAATTATCTAATTTTCCAACCGGATATTCAGTTGTTTTTAACCACAAAAAAACAACTTTATTAAATAATTTTACATCAACATCTAATAAAGCGTTTACTTTTTGTTTTTGAGTAAAACGTAATGAGATAGGTTGATCCACATATTCCAAAATCATTTTTAATTGTGATTCTTTAGCTAGTGATAAGTATGTGTCTCTAACAAATGAAATATTAGAATTAGCGAGAAATTTTTTAATAACATCCTCACTCCAGATATTTTTTCGAAACGGGAAAATTGATTGTATATTTTCTTTTTTTGAGATATAGCCCTCTCTGTTTTCATCACCACGAATACCTACATAAGAAATAGTTGGAGTTGTTCCAATTTCATTTTCAAATGGTTGCAATTTCATTTTACCAGTACACCAACGTGCAGTTGCAGATGGTAGATAGCCTCCATAGATAGCTAAAAAGTGATCAAATGGGTTTTTTTCAGGAGAATTAAGTTCATCTATTGACTTGTATAATCGAATTTCCTTGCCTAGAATTGAATTTAGCCTATCAATAAGATCATATGTTTCTTTAAGTTCTTTACCTGTATCACATGTATAATATTCAATATTAATATCAGAATGTTTTTGACTCATATAAATAGCAAGGGCAGCACTATCTTTCCCTCCAGAAATTCCTAATACATGTTTAACATTACTCATATAAATCGACATTGTTAAGTTCTAATGATAAAAGGTCTATTAATAATTGTTGCCTTTTTTCGGTATCTAAT
>CANCJZ010000263.1 GCA_947378465.1 Flavobacteriaceae bacterium | reverse complement strand
TCATTAAAAAGATAATGGCAATTTATAAGAAAAAAGGTTCTCAATTGAGAACCTTTTTTTTTGTTGTATATTGTATGTTGTATATTGTCGTTGTGGTTATTGTAGGTGGTATTTAGGTGTGTTTAGGTTGTTGTAGGTTGTAGGTTGTTTTAGGTTGTAGGTTCTTTGTGGAGAATTGGAAGTTATCAGGCGTTGTTTACTTTTTACTTTTAGGAAAATTCGAAATGTACAATGCAAGGTTTGAATGATATGTTGCAAGATATGAAGTGTACGTTACAAGATTCGGAACTTACATTACAAAATTCGGAACTTACGTTACAAGATTCGGAACTTACGTTGCAAGATTCGGAACTTACGTTACAAGATTCGGAACTTACGTTACAAGATTCGGAACTTACGTTACAAGTTTCGAAGTTTACGTTACAAAATTCGGAACTTACGTTACAAGTTATGAAAAAGACGATTCAGGGTATTGAAATGCAGAATTTGTATTTTTTAAAAAACTGTTTAAATTTCTACTTGGTGGGTTCGAGACGTGATTATCTGACTTGATTATGAATCTTAATTATATGTCATCCCTACGGGATTCCTTGTCTATGCTTGTAGGAATTGCTACCGATATTTCGCCCCTACGGGGCTTTCCAAATTGGGTAATAACTTACTTCTGGATTCTTTTTTGTTGGTGAACTTCAATGCTTAGAGTTGACGAATTTTAATTGTTTTTTGTTTTTTGTTTTGTTTTTCCAACCCACGCAGGGTTTAAAACCCTGCGTGGGTTCGAGACTTGATTATCTAAATTGATTATGATTTTTTTATTATTATCAATTGTCAATTACTATATGTGATTTAGCTCCACTGAGCCTAAAGGTTTCTCCCTACGGTGGAAATGAACTTGAGGGTTACTGGGTGGTTACTTTGTGTTATTATCAATTGATTGCCTTTTTGCTAAAATAGTTCTTAATTGAAATATTATTCTATTGTGTAAAAATCATCATATGAAATGGGATTCCGCGCGAGGGATTGCAGCGGAAATCCTTTTGTTTTTTTTCTTAAAAAAACAAAAGATTGTAGCGGAAAGCCCGACCCGGAGGGGCGCGCACTTTTAAGGCATTAGGCAATAGGCATTAGGCAATAGGCTGTTGGGGTGGTTAGTTGTTGGGTATTGCATTAGTCAATAGTCAATAGGTTGTTAGGGTGGTTAGTTGTTGGGGGTTGCATTAGTCAATAGGCAATAGATTGTTGGGGTGGTTAGTTGTTGTGTGTTGCATTAGTCAATTGGAATTTGGAAATTGAGTTTTGGAATTTCTTATCGAAACGGGTTTTTAATTATTATTTTATAAAAAATGGAACCGCCTCAAAATCTATTTTGAAGCGGTTCCATTTATTTAAAAGTGATTATAAATATAGTCTACTTATTATTTTGAATTATACACTTTAATTGCATCTTTTAAGATTTCCACGGAACGCACCAAATCTTCTTTCTTTAATACATAAGCAATACGAACTTCATTTAATCCTACACCAGGTGTAGAGTAGAATCCTGCAGCTGGAGCAACCATAACCGTTTCTCCATTCAAGTCATACGATTCTAATAACCATTGAGCAAAAGTGTCAGCATTGTCTACAGGTAATTGTGCAATACAGTAAAATGCTCCTTTTGGAGTACCTACTTTAACTCCTTCAATAGTTTGTAATGCAGCAATCAACACATCACGACGTTCTTTGTACTCTTCGATAACTTCAGTAAAATAACTCTGAGGAGTATCAAGTGCCGCCTCACTAGCTATTTGAGCATAAGTAGGAGGGCTTAAACGCGCTTGTGCAAATTTCATTGCAGCCGCCATTACTTCTTTGTTTTTTGAAACTATACAACCAATTCGAGCGCCACACATACTGTATCTTTTTGAAACAGAATCAATCATAATAGCATTTTCTTCTATCCCTGCTACATTCATTACAGAATGGTGTTTTTCATTTTCATCATAAATGAATTCGCGATACACTTCATCTGCAATTAAAAATAAATCGTGTTTCTTAACGATTTCAGCTAATTGTTGAATTTCTTCTTTTGAATATAAATAACCAGTAGGGTTACCTGGATTACAAATCAAGATAGCCTTAGTTTTTGGCGTAATTAATTGTTCAAAAGCTGCAATAGGAGGTAGGGCAAATCCATCTTCAATAGTGGATATTACAGGAACTACTTTTACGCCTGAAGCTGTTGAAAACCCATTGTAATTAGCATAGAATGGCTCTGGAATAATAATCTCATCATCCACATCCATAGTACTTCCCATCGCAAATAACAATGCTTCAGAACCACCAGTAGTGATGATTATGTCCTGAACTTCAATAGGCAAACCATGTGTTTTGTAATATTGAGATAATTTTGTTCTGTAGCTTTCAAATCCAGCTGAATGACTGTACTCTAATACTTTTATATCAGCATTTTTAACAGCGTTTAGGGCTACCTCTGGAGTTTTGATATCCGGTTGGCCAATGTTTAAGTGATATACTTTATGACCTTTTTTCTTTGCAATCTCTGAATAGGGTACCAATTTTCGAATTGGCGATTCAGGCATTTGCTTTCCTTTGTTTGAAATCTTAGGCATGATAATTTTTTTTGTAATGCAAATTTGCAATTTTTTATTCTATTTATTGATAAAAATGATTTTAGAACCACAAAAAATTATTAGATTTATGAAAATTAACAGCCAATGAGTTTGAAAGGTATTTTTATAGCCCTAGTTTTCTCCTGTCATTTGCTTTTTTCTCAACAAGGTTTCCAGTTTGCAGAAAATAAAAATCGCGTATCTCTCGATTTCAAATTCATCAATAATCTTATTATTATTCCTATCGAGGTAAACGGAACTACTCTCAATTTTCTTTTAGATACGGGGGTGGAGGATACCATTCTTTTTAGCTTAGATGATACCGATGAACTAAAACTTTCCCAAATCGAAAAAATTCAAATCCAAGGGCTCGGTAATGCGCTTCCTATTGAAGGATTTAAATCTAATAACAATTGCTTGAAAATTAAAAACTACAGCGATACGAATCATACGTTATATTTAGTGTTAGACCAAGATTTTAATATTTCATCCCAAGTGGGAATTCCTGTAAATGGGATAATTGGGTTTCGTTTTTTTCAAAATGATATTGTTAAGATTAATTATGAAAAAAGAAAAATTACCATTTTTAAGCATAATAAAGATTTAAAAAAAATAGAAAAACAATACACTAAAGTTCCATTAGAATTAATAAACCAAAAGCCCTACATCAATGCAACTGTTTTTCTATCTTCAACAGATAGCCTAAAGACAAACCTTCTTATTGATACGGGTAATACGGATGCTTTATGGCTTTTTCCTGAAAAAATGAATCATCTTTCTATTCCTAATTTGAATTATGAGGATTTTTTAGGAAGAGGATTTAGTGGTGAAGTATTTGGGAAAAGAGCCAGAATTAATTCCATATCCATTGCGAAGTTTAATTTAAAAAATGCATTAGGAGCCTTTCCCGATCCTTTAATCTCTAACGAATCGAAAATTGAAGCTTCCAGAACAGGTTCAGTAGGTAGCGAAATCCTCAAACGATTTCAAATGATTTACGATTATATCAATGGATTTTGTTATATCAAACCCAATGATAATTTTGACGATCCATTTAGTTTTAATATGTCGGGAGTCGAAATCCAACACCAAGGACTGCAATGGGTTCCCCAATCCTTTGAAGAGAATCCTGTCATTGCCAATAATCTATTCGATGGAAATGGTGAAAAAGTAAGTAATAATTTGAAATATAAATTCGATCTAAAACCTATTTATGTAATTACGAACGTCCGGAAAGATTCTCCCGCAGATTTAGCAGGGCTTCAAAAAAATGATTTAATCCAAAAAATCAACAATCATAATGCCTATGATTTCACACTTCAACAAATCCTTGAATTGCTCAAATCTGATAAAGACAAAATCATCGATCTCGAAATTCTAAGAGGACAAAAAGAAATCTCTATTAAGCTCCCTATTAATAATCTACTTTA
>CANCJZ010000262.1 GCA_947378465.1 Flavobacteriaceae bacterium | reverse complement strand
GATGATTGCCCGAATCAATAAATTAACTCCAGAGAGCAAAGCCATTTGGGGAAAAATGACCGCAGACCAAATGTGTGTTCATTGCTCTCGCGCTATTGATGTAGCTTTTGGTAAAGGCGACATTAAAGTCAATTTTGTAATGCGTTTGTTAGGTAAAATGCTAAAGAAAAAAGTATTCTATGGTGGAGATATGGGGAAAAACAGTCCTACAGCTAAAGAATTCATCATAACTGATCATACCGATTTAGAAGTTGCCAAAGCCGAATTGATTGCTCGTTTTCGTCGTTTTGCAGATGAAGGAACCTCTTGCATCAAAACTTTGGATCACCCTTTTTGGGGTAAATTAACTTATGAAGAATGGAATTTGTTGATGTGGAAACACACTTCACACCATTTGGAACAATTTGGCGTATAAATGGAAACACACGATTATCTAAAACACAACAAAGCAGCTTGGAATCAGAAAACAGACGTTCATATAGACTCTGATTTTTATGATTTGGCTGGATTCCTTGAAGGAAAGAGCAGTCTTAAATCTATTGAATTGGATTTATTGGGTGATGTTAAGGGTAAAAAAATCCTTCACTTGCAATGTCATTTTGGTCAAGATACCCTTTCCTTGGCGCGAATGGGCGCACAAGTTACAGGCGTAGATTTATCGGACAAGGCTATTTCTAAGGCAAAGGAGTTGAACGAACAGCTGGGGCTTGATGCTCAATTTGTATGCTGTGATGTATATGAGGCTCCCCATTTTATTGACGAAAAATTTGACATTGTTTTTACTTCGTATGGCACTATTGGATGGTTGCCTGATTTGAATCGTTGGGCACATGTCATCAGCCATTTTCTAAAACCTGAAGGACATTTGGTATTTGCTGAGTTTCATCCAGCCGTTTGGATGTTTGACAATGATTTTAGCTATATTCAATACAGTTATTTTAATGAGGAAACCATTATTGAAGAAGAAACGGGTACTTATACCGACAGAGAGGCACCTATTGCTACCAAAACTGTTTCGTGGAATCATCCACTTGATGAAGTATTGAATGCATTATTGCAAAACAATTTGATGCTGAATTGTTTTAACGAATACAACTATTCGCCCTATAATTGTTTTAATAAAACTGAAGAGTTTGAAGAAGGGAAATTCAGAATCAAACATTTAGAAAACAAAATCCCTATGATGTACGCCTTGATGGCTACTAAAAAGTAAACACTTATCTTTGCGGCATGCGAATCGATATTATCACCTTATTACCAGAATTGTTACGAAGCCCTTTTGAGGCTTCAATTATGAAGCGCGCCATCGACAAAGGATTGGTTGAAGTGCATTTTCATAACCTTAGAGATTATTCTACCAACCGTCAAAAGAGTGTAGATGATTATCCCTTTGGTGGTGGAGCTGGAATGGTGATGACGGTACAACCTATAGACGATTGTATCACACACTTAAAATCCCAACGCAGCTACGATGAAATCATTTATATGACGCCTGATGGGGAAACTTTGAATCAAAAGATGGCCAATACGATGTCGATGTATGAAAACATCATTATATTGTGTGGTCATTATAAAGGAGTAGATCAGCGAGTGCGCGATCATTTTATTACTAAAGAAATTTCTATTGGTGATTATGTATTATCAGGAGGTGAATTAGGAGCCATAGTATTATCTGATGCATTGATACGATTGATTCCTGGGGTATTGAGTGATGAAACCTCAGCATTGACGGATAGTTTTCAAGATAATTTATTATCCGGTCCTATTTATACCCGTCCAGCGGATTATAAAGGATGGAAAGTTCCAGAAGTATTGACCAGTGGGCATTTTGCTAAAATAGACAAATGGCGAGAAGATATGGCCTACGAACATACCAAAAACCGCAGACCGGATTTGTTAGACGAATAAAAATCAAAAAAATAGCGCTAGGAATTGCCAATTCTCATTTTATTTTTATCTTTGCGCCCACATTGGACCAACCTCTGACGAAAACCGTGAATGTTGCTCTGATTTTTAAACCATAATTAATACCATTATCATGGCAGATTTAATGAAATTCGTTCAAGACGAATTTGTTACTAAAAAAGAATTCCCTGAGTTCGGAGCTGGAGACACAATCACAGTTTATTACGAAATTAAAGAGGGTGAAAAAACTAGAACACAGTTTTTCAAAGGAGTTGTAATCCAAAGAAAAGGTTCTGGAAAAACTGAAACTTTTACAATTCGTAAAATGTCAGGAGCAGTTGGGGTGGAACGTATCTTCCCAGTGAACTTACCTGCATTACAAAAAATCGAATTGAACCAAAGAGGTAAAGTTCGTAGAGCACGTATTTACTACTTCAGAGAGCTTACTGGTAAAAAAGCTAAAATTAAAGAGAGAAGAAGATAATCATTATCTTTTCAGGTATAGGAAAGCCGTTGCATTGCAGCGGCTTTTTTTTATGTAAAAAAATATACCTTAAATTATGAAATTCACATTTTATATACCTTAAAATAACAAATTGATAAATCAATCGATTTCGTGAGCCAACGTTAATAAAATTAGTATCTTATTACTATATTTGTGGTCGGAATTTTTTATAAAACAAACAACAAATCATAACAATATGGCAAAAATTAAAGTAGCCAATCCAGTAGTTGAATTGGATGGCGATGAAATGACGCGAATTATTTGGAGCTTTATCAAAGAACAATTAATCCTTCCTTATCTAGACTTAGATATTAAATACTACGACTTAGGTGTTGAAAATAGAGATGCTACTAACGACCAAGTTACTATTGACTCTGCAGAGGCCATCAAAAAATACAATGTAGGTATCAAATGTGCTACTATTACTCCTGATGAAGCACGTGTTGAAGAATTCAAACTAAAAGAAATGTGGAAATCACCAAATGGAACCATCCGTAATATCGTTGGTGGTACTGTTTTCCGTGAGCCTATCATTATGAAAAACGTTCCTCGTTATGTTCAAGGATGGACAAAACCTATTGTAATTGGTCGTCACGCTTTTGGGGATCAATACAAAGCAACGGATAAAGTAATCAAAGGAAAAGGAACTTTAACGATGTCATTTACCAACGAAGCAGGAGAAACTACTACTTGGAATGTATATGACTTTAAAGGAGATGGTGTGGCTATGTCTATGTATAACACTGACGAAAGCATCTACGGATTTGCACATTCATCGTTCCAAATGGCTTTGACTAAAAAATGGCCATTGTACCTTTCTACAAAAAATACGATTTTAAAAGCATACGACGGACGTTTCAAAGATATCTTTGAAGAAGTATTCCAAGAATATTACAAAGCTGATTTCGATGCTAACGGTATGGTTTACGAACACCGTTTGATTGATGATATGGTAGCTTCTTGTATGAAATGGAATGGTGGATTTGTATGGGCTTGTAAAAACTATGATGGAGACGTTCAATCGGATACTGTTGCACAAGGATTTGGTTCGTTAGGATTAATGACTTCAGTATTGGTTACTCCTGATGGAAAAACTGTGGAAGCAGAAGCGGCACACGGTACGGTTACTCGTCACTACAGAATGCACCAACAAGGTAAAAAAACTTCTACTAACCCAATCGCATCTATCTTTGCTTGGACAAGAGGTTTGGAGCACAGAGGTAAATTAGACGAGAATCAAGAGTTAATCAATTTCTGTCACGCGTTAGAGCAAGTTTGTATCGAAACGGTTGAGAGTGGAAAAATGACTAAAGATTTGGCTTGTTTAGTAAAACCTGATGGATTGACTGATGCTGATTATTTGTCTACTGAAGATTTTTTAGCAGCTATCAAAACTAATTTAGATCAAAAATTAGGGTAATCTCTAGTTTATATATAGAAATTAAAGCAGTCTTTATAGGCTGCTTTTTTTTGTTGTAGGTTGTTTGTTTTGTTGTAGGTTGTAGGTTCTTTTGGTTGTAGTTTCTATTGTTGTTAGATTCCTTTCATCTGTTACAAATAAGCTTCCCTCTTTTACAAATTCATTTTCATCTGTTACAAATAAGCTTCCCTCTGTTACAAATTCATTTTCATCTGTTACAAATGAGTTTCCCTTTGTTACAAATTCATT
>CANCJZ010000261.1 GCA_947378465.1 Flavobacteriaceae bacterium | reverse complement strand
ACAATAAAGATGTTATTTTTAAAAGAAATGGTATCAGAGCTGGTTTCCTGGGGGATTCTAATACTTCCACAGGTAGTATGAACACTGCATTTGGTTCAAATACATTGCTTAGCACCACTACCGGTATTAGAAACACGGCTTTAGGGACCAATACACTGCGGGCTAATAGCTCTGGAAATATGAATGTAACTATTGGTGACCAATCAATGTTTAGCAATACTTCGGGATCTGAAAATGTAGCTATTGGTGTCGGTTCATTATATTCGAACTTAACGGGTGTTTCAAATGTAGCTATTGGTCGAAATGCTTTAACTTCAACAAATGGCACGGCACTTACAACCGAAGGCTCTAATAACACTGCCATTGGATATGTTTCTATGAAATTTAATTCGAAAGGTGCTTACAATGTTGCTATAGGTAGAGAATCGCTTTATTCCAACACCTTAGGAAACAACAACACAGGAATAGGTTACAATGCAGGTTACTCCAATACAATAGGAAACAACAATATCTTCATAGGGAATCAAGCAGGATACAATGAAACAGGTAGTAACAAACTCTATATTGACAACACCACTGCGGATGCCAATAACGCATTAATCTATGGTGATCTTGGTACTACACCAAAAATATTACGGACAAACAGTCAGTTCCAAATAGGTAATCCTGCTGCTTCTGGATATGCTTTACCAACTACCAGAGGTAATTCTGGCCAAATCCTTCAAACAGATGGTGCTGGAAATACGAACTGGGTAGATACCGTTAACAACCTCTCTATTATTAGAACGAACCTATCATTCAATCAATCATTAAATACCAGTGGTTGGCAAAAAATTAGTTTTGATACCACTGTTTTTGATACCAAAAGTGAATTCAGCACTTCAAACAACCAATTCGTAGCATTAAAAGATGGTTTCTATGAAATTAATGCCGGTTTTCACACTAACAACCAAAGCAACAATCAATATTATTCGATAGGAGTATACAAAAATGGAGCACTCTACCAAATGAGTGCTGGAAATCACTCTAATCTAGGAGTGGTAAATCGAAATATTAGCTGTATCGTATCGCTTTCAGCGGGTGATATTATTGAAATTTACGCGGAGAATTACCAATCAGGTGTTTATATTGATAGTTATTCAGGCAAAACTTATTTCGAAGTAAAACAAATCAAATAATTCCTATTCAATATATTTCTGATAAGCTACTGTATCTACTCTAGCTTTCAAATCGTGCAATAAATTATACAATCCAAAAAAGGTTCTGTTGATATACAAAAAGTGTTTTGATCCTCTATTCCCATTCATTTTTCGCAATTGTGTATCCTTTGCAAAATCTTCTCCCATAGCAGCGATTTGACCAAAAAACTCGGAATCAGAAAAATCAAAATAATCCCCATGAAAAGGTTTAGTAAACAAACTCAATAAATCATGGAATAGTTTAGTGAAATATTCAATTTCTTCTTTAGAATCATCCGATCTTAATATTTCTAATTCGTATAACTTTTCATTAAAAAGCTTCGCATTCCCAATAACTTCAGGCTTCGCCAATTCGAAATAAGGAACATAAAACGATTCAGGCACTTGCTTAATACAACCAAAATCAATAGCCACTAAATTAAAATCTTTATCAATCAAAAAATTTCCCGGATGTGGATCCGCATGTACTTGACGCAAATGATGCATTTGATACATATAAAAATCCCATAAGGCCTGCCCTAAAACATCCCCTTTTTCTCGGTCTTCATTGTGTGCAGCAAATTCTGATAGGTGTTCCCCATCAATCCATTCCATTGTTAATATCTTTTCTGATGACAATTCCTCATAATATTTAGGAAAACGAAGATGGGCTATCTTTTGACACCATTGGGAAACTTCTATACTCTGTTTTAATTCCAAAATATAATCGGTTTCTTCTAACAATTTATCTTCTACTTCTTTGAAATATTTATCGGAATCCTTGCCTTTGATATTAAACATTCGAATAGCAAATGGTTTCACCAAAGCTAAATCCGAACTGATACTATCAGCAACTCCTGGGTATTGAATTTTTACTGCTAATACATTCCCGTCTTTTGTTGCTTTATGCACTTGACCAATACTCGCCGCATTTACCGCATCTGCTGTAAACGTATCAAAAAGGTCCTCAGGATAATGTCCTAAATATTTTTTAAAAGTTTTTCTTACTAAAGGAGCCGATAATGGCGGTACTGAGAATTGTGACAAGGAGAATTTATCGACGTATTGTTGCGGCATTATACTTTTATCCATACTCAACATTTGAGCAACTTTTAAAGCACTACCCTTTAGATTCTTCAATCCATCGTAAATATCTTCTGCATTATTTTCGTTAAGCTTGTCTTTATTTAGTTTGGGATTTACCATTTTCTCGCCGTAGTAAGCAACATAGTTCCCTCCTACTTTTATACCTGTTCTAACTAATTGACTCGCACGTTCTATCTTTCCAGTTGGAATCTTATCTAGTGTTTTCATTAATCCATTTTTTCTTTCCAAAGAAACTTTCCTAAGTCAAACAAGCTTTCAAGGGGTTTAGTATTTAATAAATCTAAAGTAGCGTGAACGGTTTTTTCAATTAAAATATCGGTTTTTTCAAAACCTTTAGAGGTATCTTCAATCCAAAATTGCAGTAAAAACAAAAACTGTAACCAAGCTCCTTCACTCAAAATAGGAGTTGATACTTTAGATAGTTGTTCCTGAATTTCCGAAGATTTATCTTTTAATATTAGGACAATGTACTTTTTGAACAATTTGCGAAACACTTTTAAGCTTTTCAAATTTTTAAGCCCCTCTTTATTTTCTTTTAATGAAAAAACAACATAGCTTCTGTTCAATGTCAATATTTCAAAAAGCGTGAAATACATAGTCAATAATTCATCCTTAGCTTGATGCTCTTTATCAGCCGATTCTTTATCAATAACAAGTAGAGTGTTTTCAAAAAAACGAACCCATATTTCTTGTTTTAAACTATCTAGGGAACCAAAAAAATTATAAAATACCGATTCATCAATAGCAGCATCTTTGCAAAAACTAAAAACATTCTTAGGCTCCTCGCCCCGTTCCAACACACAATCCATATAAACTGAAATAATTGCAACAGCATCTATTGCTTTATTTTTCGCGGAAGTTTTCTTTTTCGATTCCATAAGTTATACAATTTATCAGGTAAAGTTAATGATTTGTTCAAACAAAACACTTATTTATTAAACAAAAATAATACAAATAAAAAAATCGACCTCATCTCTGAAGTCGATTTAATCAAAACTTAATTTATATTTTATCTACCTGCTTCTTTTTGAGCGTCTTGTTTCATTTTGTCGTTAGCGACAATAGCAAACTCAACACGTCTGTTTTGTGTTCTTCCTTCAGGAGTATCATTAGTTGCAACGGGTTCCGCAACTCCCATACCAGTTGTAGTAAAACGCGCTACATTTAATCCTTTTGAGGCTAAATAGGCTTTTACTGAAGCAGCTCTTTGCTCTGACAAAGTTTGATTGTGCTCTACAGCACCCGTATTGTCTGTATAACCATAAATTACAATATCAGTTTCTGAATAACTTTGAAAAACAGGAACTAATTTATCTAAATTAGCTTTCGCTGTTGGAGTTAAAGTTGATTTATTAGTGTCAAATCGAACTGAATTTTCACCCAAAGTTAATTTGATTCCCTCTCCTACTCGCTCTACTTGAGCGCCTGGTAAAGCATTTTGAATCTCTCTTGCTTGTTTGTCCATTTTGTTTCCAATAACACCTCCAGCAACACCTCCTATAACACCTCCCAACACTGCTCCTAAAGCACCATTGCCACCGTGACCTAAATTATTACCTAACACTCCTCCTAATAAAGCACCTGCAACCGCACCTATACCAGCTCCTCTTTGGGTATCATTAGTATTTTGTACAGCATTACAACTCGAAAATAATGAGCTGATACTTACGCTTAATATCAATATATATAGTGTGATCTTTTTCATTTTAAAATATTTTAATTATTTAGTTATTAGTTTTTTTGAAATTGATAAACCACGTCGGTCATCTGACCACCAACATCGGCTTTGTCAATTAATTGAAATGAGGTAGGGGTTTGATTCGCTA
>CANCJZ010000260.1 GCA_947378465.1 Flavobacteriaceae bacterium | reverse complement strand
GTTTCATCCTCATCGATTTTGCGCACTTCATTTTCTTGTAAGCTTCGAATGCGTTGTGCTTTGATGAAAATTTGATCGGTTAAAGAAGGCAAACGCAGTATGCGCCATGCACTTCCGTAATCGGACATTTTTTTGGTAAACAAATCGCGGCAATAGCCAATTACTTTATCGTATTCTTGTGAAGTATTCTTCATTAATGGTATCTTTGTGTGAAATTTGTTCAAAAGTAAAGAATATTTTTTTGAATGCTGATAGTTGATTAACGATTTTTGAAAAAGCCTTGAAAACCACAATAAACTGTAATGGAACTCTTATTGATCTCCAATCGCCTAAGGTGATGGGGATTCTCAATCTTACTCCCGATTCTTTTTTTGACGGTGGAAGTTATACAGAGGAACATGCCGCCTTGACTCAAGTAGAGAAAATGCTGCGCGATGGAGCTGCATTTATTGATGTAGGAGGCTATTCCAGTAAACCCAATGCCGCATTTGTTTCTGAAGAGGAGGAGTTGCAGCGAGTGGTTCATTTTATACAAAAAATAAAAAAAGAATTTCCTGAAGCAATACTATCTGTAGATACGTTTCGCGCCAAAGTAGCATTTGAAAGTGTGCAGCATGGAGCCGCTATGGTCAATGATATTGCGGCAGGAGGATTGGACGATCAGATGATGGCTACGGTCGCGCAGTTGCAAGTGCCTTATATAATGATGCATATGAAAGGCACGCCACAAACGATGCAAAGTTTTACCCAATATGATGATATTATTAAAGAAATGCTGTTTTATTTTTCTGAAAAAATAAATGAAGCCCGAGCTATAGGAATTAACGATTTGATTATTGATCCTGGGTTTGGTTTTTCTAAAACATTGGAACAAAACTTCCAAGTGATGCAACAATTAGAGTTGTTTCAAATGACAGAGCTTCCCTTATTGTCCGGTATTTCCAGAAAATCAATGATTTATAAAACCCTAAATACCGATGCGCTACACAGTTTGAATGGTACCACAACTCTCAATACCATCAGCTTGATGAAAGGCGCCAAAATACTGAGAGTACACGACGTCAAAGAGGCGGTGGAATGCATTACCCTATACAATCAAATACAATCATAAGATGAAAAAAATAGCCCTGTTACTGTTGGCTTTGGCCTTGTACTCTTGTAACGACAAAGAAGTGCTTTTACCGCAAGTGGATAAGACCTTAGTGGCAGATGTGGAAGATCATTCGCCTGTTTATTTTTTCTTTAAAACAGAAGGCAAGGATACCCTTGTTGAGGTGAATCGCAAGAATACCATCAGTTCCACCAATTGGATTTTTAATATCGATAAGCGATTGCCGCTACGATTGGTTGTTCCAGAAGTGATAAAACTTCAAGCCAAAAAAGAAGGTAGTATGCACAAAAGTGAAACCTCGGAAAATTATTATTCGTATTCCGATAGTGTACACAAAAAGCTAGCTTTTATGTTGTTTACATCTGTTAGATATCGAATGACCCCACCTAAAGCAGGGGAGAACTGTTTGTATTTTACAAAGGACAACAACATTCGTTTGAATACTACAGCAATTGCTAAAAATGATTTGCAATCCATTCTCGATCATCTGACTGTAGAAAAGGAAAGTAAGTTGTATATCGCTTTTGATAAAAAGATGAGTTACGGCAATTATATTAAGACTAAGGCTTTTTTAAATGATATTAAGCTTCATACTTTGGGACTTAGTTGGGCAGGAGTTGAATATGTTTATTAAAAGCTACCGCAGTCTATAGTTTTGAGATTACTGATTTGGTCAATAACTTTGTAGTGAATCAATTTATAGTGCTTTTTTAGATTTATTGTAGGTCTATTTGCGATGTTGATTTCTTATGAGCAAGTAACGCGGATTCTCAGATTGTTTTGGATTGAATCATAAGCCTTGATGAATTTGGCAGGAGGCTTGTTGATATTAGCAGGGGCCTTAATGATTCTTGCAGGAGGCTTGTTGATATTGGCAGGAGCCTTGTTGATTCTTGCAGGAGCCTTAATGATTCTTGCAGGAGGCTTAATGATATTGGCAGGAGGCTTATTGATTCTTGCAGGAGCTTTAATGATTTCTACATAAGCCTTAATGACTTTTACATAAGGCTTAATGATTTTTACATAAGCTTTAATGACTTTGAATAAAGTCTTTTCGTAATAGTTTTTTATCTAAAAAAAAATATGCAAAATCTGAAATTATTGCAACCTATAACCTACCTCTTATAACAAAAACAACTTAAAATCTATTGGTGGTGATAGGGTTCGTTTCGAAGGATTGTAAACCCTCTATAGAGTTGTTCAATGATGAATAAACGCACCATTTGGTGGGAAAATGTCATTGCGGATAAAGAGATTTTACCTTGTGCTTTTTTATATACTTCTTCACTAAAACCATAGGGGCCGCCAATTACAAATACTAAGGTTTTGATTCCGGCATTCATTTTTTTCTGTAAATACTCCGAAAATCCTACGCTGGAAAAGGTTTGTCCATTTTCATCCAAAAGAATCAATTGATCAGTAGCGGAAATTTTGGCTAAAATTAATTCGCCTTCTTTTTCTTTTTGTTGTGCTTCAGAAAGGTTTTTGACGTTTTTGATGTCTGGGATGATTTCCAGATCAAATTTTATATAAAATGACAAACGCTTACTGTATTCTTCAATCAAGGATTGTAAAGCTTTATGATCGGTTTTGCCTATGGCGAGTATTCTAATATTCATTTTAAAAAGGTAATATAAAAAAGATTAACAGTCGGCTACGTTAACCGCTACTGCCAAGCCTCCTTCCGAAGTTTCTTTATATTTTGAGTTCATATCCTTGGCCGTTTGCCACATGGTGTCGATTACTTTGTCCAAAGGGACTTTGGCATTTTTGGCATCGGTTTCCATTGCAAGTTCGGCGGCATTGATGGCTTTGATGGCGCCCATAGTATTGCGTTCAATACACGGAATTTGAACCAAACCACCAATAGGGTCACAGGTCAATCCCAAATGGTGTTCCATTGCAATTTCCGCTGCCATTTGTACTTGTGCTGGAGTTCCTCCCATCACTTCGCATAGGGCACCGGCTGCCATAGCACTGGATACTCCAATTTCTGCTTGACAACCGCCCATCGCGGCGGAGATGGTAGAACCTTTTTTGAATATACTGCCTATTTCACCCGCGACCATCAAGAATTGTTTGATTTCTTTTTCACCCGCTTGATGATTTTCAATTACCAAATAATACATTAGAACGGCAGGAATTACTCCTGCGCTTCCATTGGTTGGGGCGGTAACGACACGACCTAAGGCCGCATTGACTTCATTGACTGCTAAGGCAAAACAACTTACCCATTTCAAGATTTGTCGGAACTTGACTTCCGTTTTGCGGATGGTTTCTAACCATTCTTGTGGATTAGAATAATTCGCCAATCCGATTAGGTTTTGATGCATATCAAAAGCTCTTCTTCTCACATTCAATCCTCCTGGGAGTATGCCTTCCGAATGGCAACCGATGTACATACACTCCAACATCGTATGCCAGATTCGCAGCAACTCCGAGTCGATTTCTGCCTCAGAACGCATCGATTTTTCATTTTCATAAACAATTTCGGAGATCGATTTGTTTTCGGTATTGCAATATTTTAATAGTTCTTCTGCATTTTGAATCGGGAAGGGGAAAGCGCATTTGATTACTGCTTTTTTTTGTGCGCCTTTGCGTTCCTCTTTGACTACAAATCCGCCTCCAATAGAGTAATAGGTGGCAGTGTAACTAGAGTTGGGTGTTGTTGCCGTAAAAGTCATTCCATTGGCATGAAAAGGCAAGAAGTTTTTATTAAAAACAATATCTCTTTCACAATCAAAAGGGATGTTCAGTTGATTTGCTAAATGCAATTGACGTTCTTTTTTTATCGTGTCAATAATCTTACTGATGTTTTCAACTGGGATGTATTCCGGATCTTGTCCACTCAATCCGAGCATTACCGCCAAGTCGGTTGCATGACCTACGCCTGTTAAGGAAAGCGAACCGTATAAGTCCACTCGAACAGCAGTCACTTGCTCCAAAAGATTTTGTTCTTTTAATTCTGCCAAAAAACGTTCGGCTGCACGCCATGGTCCAAGAGTATGCGAACTGGAAGGCCCAACGCC
>CANCJZ010000259.1 GCA_947378465.1 Flavobacteriaceae bacterium | reverse complement strand
CTACTACTGCTCCTTTCAATTGCATATACAGCAATATTGTAAAATTAATTATATTTGGTATTCAATAGCAAAACGTCAGTATTCACAATCCGCCTATTGCCTACTGCCTAAAGCCTTACAATTATGAAAAAACTACTTATACTGTTGCTAATAATTGCAACTATTTACTTCCGAATTAGCATCTATCCCAAACTCGATTTAATTTCTGGCTTTGCAGCCAAGAGTGTTGCCTCTGCACATTTTATTGATAACCGTTCTCTTCAAACCATTCAACAAGGGGACAATGATATTGACAAAATCGATTGGGCTTCAAATACTGTTCATGAGCAAGGTCAGTTTGTCACCTCAAATGTTCACGGGCTTAAAGAACGCAAAGCTATTTATCGTCAAGGCCTTGGTGCTTTACTAATCAACGATGATTTTGATATAAACAAACCCTATGAAGTGCCTCAAAGAGTAATTAAACCCTCTAATTTAGTTTTCCCTTACGGAAATAAAGAAGCCGCAGATACCCTTTTCACGAATATCGATTACCGCAAACTCCAATCAACAGTAAATAATGCTTTTGATTCCAAAGGACAAAAAGCCAAAAGAACCCGCTCTGTTATCGTTATCTATAAAGACCATATCATTGCCGAGCAATACGCCGATGGTTTTTCTAAAAATTCTAAAATCCTCGGTTGGTCGATGACTAAAAGTATCACCGCAACGTATTTTGGTATCCTTCAACATCAAGGCAAAATAGACATTACCAAACCAGCTCCCATCTCTGAATGGAAAAAAGATAGCCGCGCCTCCATTACTATTAACGATTTATTACACATGAATTCTGGTTTAGAATGGGAGGAAGATTACACCAAAATCTGCGATGCTACCAAAATGCTGTTTCAAGACTCCGATATGAGTCAGTCACAAGCTGTGAAACCGGCTTTGTACAAACCCAATACTCATTGGTACTATTCGTCAGGGACTACCAATTTGCTTTCAGGGATATTGAGAAAAAAATTCAAAACCCATCAGGACTATCTCAATTTCTGGTACAGTAGTCTTTTAGACAAAATCGGAATGAGCTCCTCCCTTGTAGAAACCGATATGGCAGGTAACTTCGTAGGCTCCTCTTATGGATGGGCTACAACAAGAGATTGGGCTAAGTTTGGATTGCTCTATTTGCATCAAGGCAATTGGAATGGCGAACAACTCTTCGACAAAAGCTGGGCCAAATACGTCTCCACTCCCACCAACACTTCCAACGGCCGATACGGAGCACAATTCTGGCTTAATGCCGGTGGTTATTTCCCCGACGTCCCAAAAGAAATGTACTATTGCAGCGGCTACCAAGGACAAATGGTCGCGATATTCCCAAGCCGAGATTTAGTCATCGTCAGAATGGGCCTCACAGAAGAACCTGGTTTTGATTTCAATGGTTTTTTAAAGGGGGTTATTGGAAGTATTAATACATCACACTAAGAAAAAAATAAAAAAGAGAGTGCTTAATTTGAATCAAATTAAGCACTCTCTTTTTTTATATAAAATAAGTTATCTACAAGTCAAATCCCAAATTTACTCCTAATTTATTCGCGATAATCTTAGTAATACGTTGTTTTAATTCAGGAATTTTGATGCTTTCAATCACTTCATTTGAAAAAGCATACATCAATAAAGCCTTAGCTTCTTTTCTTGGAATTCCGCGTTGTTGCATATAGAACATAGCACTCTCGTCCAATTGTCCAATAGTACAACCGTGAGAACACTTCACATCATCAGCAAAAATCTCCAATTGTGGTTTTGCATTAATAGTCGCTTTATCGCCTATCAAGATGTTGTTGTTTTGTTGAAAAGCATCGGTTTTTTGAGCTTCTTTTTCCACAAAGATTTTTCCATTAAAAACCCCAGTTGAACTATCTGATAAGATCGTTTTATAATTCTGATGACTCTCACAATTTGGCGTCGCGTGATTTACCAAGGTATAATGATCCACGTGCTGCTTGTCGCCAAGGATGGTAATCCCTTTTAAAGTCGAATCGATGCGCTCTCCAAAATGATAAAAATTCAAGTTGTTTCGCGTAATGTTTCCTCCAAACGAAAAAGTATGAACAGACACTCGACTCTCTTGTTTTTGAGAAATATAAGTATTGTCAATCAAGTTTGCCGATTGCAAATCATTCTGAATTTTATAGTAATCCACAATGGCGCGCTTTTGAGCAAAGATTTCCGTTACGGAATTCGTCAATACAGGATTCTCATTCAAACTCTGATGTCTTTCAATGATTTGTACGTGGGCATTTTCACCCACAATCACTAGATTTCGAGGTTGTACCATCAAAGCATCTTCTTTTCCAGTAGAAAAGAAAATAATTTCAATTGGTTTTTCGATTACTTTGCTTTTCGGAATATTGATATAAGCACCTTCGCTGGCAAATGCAGTGTTCAAACTAGTCAAACTCTCCTCTTTGCTGGCAATTTTATTAAAATACTCATCAATAACCATTTTGTATTTAGGTTTGGTCATTGCCGATGACATCAAGCAAACATCCAATCCATCGTGTGTAGTAGAGGACAAAAACGATGAAAACTTCCCGTCCAGAAACACCACTTTATAGGTGTCAATTTCGTGTAGAAAGTAGCTCTTTACTGCTGCAAATTCTATTGCGTTGTCCTGTTTTGGGAACACTGAATAGTCATTTTTCAAAATGGCATTCAGCGATGTATATTTCCATGCTTCCTCTTTTTTTGAAGGAAAACCTTTTGTCTCAAAATTCTTAATCGCCATGGTTCGAACATCGTGTAAACTTGCATTTACATCTACCTGCTCTTCAAATGCCATAAATGACGAAACCAATTTTTCTTTTAAATCCATATTGTTTTAGTAGTAAGTTGATGTTATTAGTAATTCAAACTAATACCTCCAACTAAATTTCTGCTTTAATCCAATCGTATCCTTTTTCTTCTAACTCGTAAGCCAATTCTTTTCCGCCCGACTTTACAATTTTACCATCCATCAACACATGAACAAAGTCTGGAATGATATAATCTAACAAACGTTGGTAGTGCGTAATCACCAATACCGCGTTGTTTTCGTTTTTTAGCTTGTTTACGCCATTTGCAACAATTCGAAGCGCATCAATGTCCAACCCAGAGTCTGTCTCGTCTAATATTGCTAATTTTGGCTCTAACATTGCCATTTGAAAGATTTCATTACGTTTTTTCTCCCCTCCTGAAAAACCTTCGTTTAACGAACGCGATAAAAACTTGCGATCCATTTCCAATAATTCGGATTTCTCACGAATCAATTTCAACATCTCATTCGCTGGCATTTCGTCTTGTTTGTTGGCCTTGCGTTTCTCGTTGATTGCTGTTTTGATAAAATTCGTAACCGAAACCCCAGGTATCTCTACCGGATATTGAAACGATAAAAATACTCCTTTATGCGCGCGCTCTTCTGGAGCCATTTCCGAAATATCTTCCCCGTCCAAAAGGATTTCTCCTTCAGTGACATTGTAATTCTCATTCCCAGCAATAATAGACGAAAGAGTACTTTTTCCAGCACCATTAGGTCCCATAATCGCATGAACCTCTCCTGCATTTACTACAAGATTAATCCCTTTTAATATTTCTTTGTCTTCAACTGAAGCGTGTAAATTTTTTATAGATAACATAATTATTTCTTGTCTATTTTAATGATATGATTAACCCACCGATCCCTCTAATGAAATCTCCAATAGTTTTTGAGCTTCCACCGCAAACTCCATTGGCAATTTGTTCAATACTTCTTTGCTAAATCCATTTACAATCAAAGCAATGGCTTTTTCCGTTGGAATCCCTCTTTGGTTGCAATAAAACACCTGATCTTCTCCAATTTTGGAAGTCGTTGCTTCGTGCTCAATTTTAGCACTAGAGTTTTTACTTTCAATATAAGGAAAAGTATGAGCACCACAATTATTCCCCATCAAAAGCGAGTCACATTGTGAAAAGTTTCGCGCATTTTCGGCTCTTGCACCTATTTGCACCAAACCTCTATAACTGTTTTGTGATCTTCCTGCCGAAATTCCTTTTGAAATAATAGTCGAACGCGTATTTTTTCCCAAGTGAATCATCTTAGTTCCAGTATCCGCCTGTTGAAAGTTATTGGTTACCGCAATCGAATAAAATTCTCCAATTGAGTTATC
>CANCJZ010000258.1 GCA_947378465.1 Flavobacteriaceae bacterium | reverse complement strand
TTCGGGACTTATTGTTAGCTTCATAATTTTGCTACCAATATGTCGCCCCTGACGGGGCTTTCAAATTCCACAATATCTTGCTTCTTGCTGAACTTCCCTGATTAATGTTGACCGATTTCTAATTTGTCTTTTTTAAACTCTCACAGGGTTTTAACCTTGCGAGGGTTCGATATGTAAATTGCTATGGTGTTTAATATTATTGAATGGGTTAAAATCTCATCTTTCTTGAACCAATAGTGGGGTGACATTCGCAAACGGTTATTCTATTTAATTCTGTTTGGTCATCAATAGGCCATCCCTACGAGATTCCTTTGCATTGCCTGTACCATTTGCTTCCGATAGGTAGCCCCTTTTTACTATTGCTTATTGTTTTTTACCTTTTACCTATTTTGCCTATTGCCTACTGCTTCTTTCTTCTCAAGTAAGTTTCCCACATTGGATGATATTTATATCTTTGTGGCTATTGATATCTTAAAACCTCTTGTTATGAAAATCATTGCTGTGATTCCTGCTCGTTATGCTTCCACTCGTTTTCCTGCTAAATTAATGCAGGATTTAGGTGGCAAAACGGTTATTCGAAGAACGTATGAAGCGGCGCTGAATTGTCGTCTTTTTGATGAAGTTTTTGTAGTAACGGATAGTAATTTGATTTATGACGAAATTGTATCTAACGGTGGTAAAGCCATAATGAGTATCAAGGAACACGAAAGTGGTAGTGATCGTATTGCTGAAGCAGTGGAACATTTGGAGGTGGATATTGTGGTCAACGTTCAAGGGGATGAGCCTTTTATTAATGCGGAACCTTTGGCGGAATTGCTTGAAGTGTTTAAAAACGATACGGACCACAAAGTTGATTTGGCTTCTTTAATGCGCGAAATCACAAATGAAGAGGAAATCAACAATCCGAATAATGTAAAAGTGGTGGTGGATCAGAGTAATTTTGCGCTTTATTTCTCCCGATCTGTGATTCCTTATCCAAGAGAGAAAAATGTGGGGGTTCGCTATTTCCAACATATTGGAATTTATGCGTTCCGCAAGCAAGCGCTGTTAGACTTTTATTCGCTTCCTATGAAATCGCTTGAAGCTTCGGAAAAGCTGGAACAATTACGTTATTTAGAATTTGGCAAACGCATTCGAATGGTGGAAACGGAACATATAAGTATTGGAATCGATACGGTTGAGGATTTGGAGAGAGCGAGGGAAGTGTTGAGTGAATAGAAGAAAGAGGCAAGAAGAAAGAAGAAAGAAGCAAGATGTTGTGGTTAGATGTCGACGTTTTTAGAAGAAAGAGGCTAGATATTTTTATTAAATATAAGGTATATAATGTATTGAAATTATTGACAATCTTTATTTAAGGATTATTAGAACAGTATTTATAAATATCAAAACCAATAGTTAAGGCTCACTCCTATATTAAAATAAAATGCGTTATAATTATAATGCTCATAAACGTCTAGATTGTTGACGATATTGTAGCTGGAGATGCTTTTGAATTGTTTGCCTATGGTAAAATTATAATCCATATAGAAATGGCTTGACTTAGGAAAAGTCATAATCATTCCCATTACTAATCCTCCTGCTCTGATGCCTGTTTTTTGATTAATGTAATCATTTTTATAATCAGGATCGGTGTTTCTAACATCGGTTTCAATTCTATAGAATAATCCGTTGTAGAAAGCCATTCCTTTATTCGTACGCCATTTTTGGAAATTGTAATAATGTCGATAGGACATTTGTAATGCTCTTTCGTGCAAGTCTGTTTTATTACCTGTTTCGTGTACTACTCCTTGTCGGTCAGTAACTCTATCTTCCTGATCATAGTAATAATTATAAAATCCTTCCAATGCGATGGAGTTGTTTTTAAAAAAACCAACTTCCAATCCTAAGGAATTATTGATTCCTAATCCGTTGCCCATTAAATAGGGTAAAACTTTGCCTTTAATACCAAAAGCATTTTTATTTACTTTAGAATTAAAAGGCGTTTCAAATGAATTTGTTTGAGCAAAAACATTTATAGTGATAAATAATACGATCCAAGAGCAATATTTCATAGGCTATTTTGATAAAATTAAATATTGAAAAGCAGTTAAAGGCAATGTAGTTCCAATAGTAACTGCATCGCCTGTCAAAGCATTGGTCCACGTGCCTTGTAAGGCTGTTGGAACAGTAAAAGATTGAGAAGTGTTTCGTGTATTCACAATAACGGCTACTTGTTGTGCTGTGGTTGTTTTGGTGAAAGCTACAACATTTAAATCGTTATAAGACGTTAAAGTTCCTGTTCGTGCTGTAGTAGCGCTATTATAAAAATGCAACAGATTGGTATAAGCCGTAAGCATATCATTATTAGCCGTCCAATCAATAGTATTGGTACCATTGTAAGTGGCAACGTCAGCTACTCCAACTTCCTGACCTGAATACAGTAAAGGAACTCCTTGTAAATAGATTGCGACTACTGAAGCAGCTAAAGCGCCATTTTTGCCCCCATACACATTTATTGGAGTAGCGATATTGGATTCATCGTGATTAGTCGTAAAGCGCAATTTCTTTTTCCCTTCAGGAATAGCAGCATATTCATTGGTATTGGTGGTAAAAAAACCAGCAGCACCATTTTGTGTTGTTCCAAAAATATTTTTTTCAGTTGTTAGATAATCCCAAGCAAAGTTCATTTGGAATCCTGCAGCAAAATGATCGGAACGGCTACCTTCCGCTAGAAGAATTAATTGTTTGTTTGGGATTGCATTCAAAGCGGTATTGGCTTGTGACCAAAAATCATAAGGAACATAATCTGCTGCATCACAACGAAAGCCATCAATATTGGCATTGATAACCCAGTATTTCATAGCGTCAATCATTGCCAAACGCATTGCTGCATTAGAATAATCCAAATCCGCTACATCATTCCAATTGGTTCCTGCAGGGGAGATTATTTGCCCATTGGTATTATGTGTGTACCATTCAGGGTGTGCATAAATCCAAGCATTATCCCAAGAGGTATGATTGGCAACCCAATCCAAAATTACTGCAATTCCTTTTTGATGCGCCGTGGTGACTAAAGTTTTAAGATTGTCTATATTTCCTAAAGAGCTTCTAACGGAAGTATAATCTTTAACACAATATACGGAACCGAATGAATTTACTACTCCAACTGGATATATTGGCATGATCCAAATGGTATTAATTCCTAATGCTTTGATATTGTCCAAACGATTGATAATTCCTTGAAGATCTTTTGAAGTACTTAATGCTGTAGGATTTATTTCGTACATAACGATGTCCTGGGTTGCAGCGGGTACAAAACCATCAGGGGTAATTACTGGAGTTGAAGGAGTCGCGGCTGCCGTTGTGGCTTCCTCACTTTTACTACAAGCTTGTAGGATGAAAAAGGAAGCAATAATTAAAAGTGATTTGGAAACATGGAGGATTTTTTTCATTTAGATTTTTTAAATATAAAAATAATAGCAATTCGCGCCAAATGTAAGTGATTTGAATAATAATATTTCTATTAATAAGAGAAAGTTGTAGGTTGTTTTTAGGTTGTTTTAGGTTGTAGGTTGTTTTAGGTTGTAGGTTTTAGGAAGTAGGTTGTGTAGGAACCCTGTAATATTGTAATTAGAACTTCTTTACGTGCTACCTACTTACCTTTTGCCTAATACCTTACGTCTATTGCCTATTTGAACTTCCCAGATTAATGTTGACCGTTTTCTAATTGTTTTTTTTTCCAACCCTCGCAGGGTTTAAACCCTGCGAGGGTTCGAGACGTGAATATTTATCGTGATTATAGCTCTTGATATATATCGTACCTACGGGATTTATTGTCAGCTTCAAAATTTTGTTACCAATATGTCGCCACTGACGGGGCTTTCAAATTCCACAATATCTTGCTTCTTGCTGAACTTCACTGATTAATGTTGACCGTTTTCTAATTGTTTTTTTCCCAACCCTCGCAGGGTTTAAACCCTGCGAGGGTTCGAGACGTGAATATTAAACGTGATTATAGCTCTTGATATATGTCGTACCTTCGGGACTTATTGTTAGCTTCATAATTTTGCTACCAATATGTCGCCCCTGACGGGGCTTTCAAATTCCACAATATCTTGCTTCTTGCTGAACTTCCCTGATTAATGTTGACCGATTTCTAATTTGTCTTTTTTAAACTCTCACAGGGT
>CANCJZ010000257.1 GCA_947378465.1 Flavobacteriaceae bacterium | reverse complement strand
TCTTTTTTGTGCTAACCATAAGGTGTGTTCTCTAGATATTGCGTTTTCCGAATCTAATACAAATTCTGAAAGCTGTGTGTCATTGTTTATTCTACCTGCTGATGCAATAATAAAATTTAATTCTTGAGCTGCTGTTGTATATGCTTGTTTTAGTTCTTGATGCTGTTTGAGTTGTAACCAACTTATAGCAGAGGCAGACGCAGTTGTAAAAAAACCTACAAAATTCCAATTTGAATTTGGATATTTTATTAAATATACTACGCAAATTATTGAAAGTGTCTGACACAAAATTATAAGTATAAACCAATTGTTGTATCTTTTTTTGTTAAATTCTGCTTTATCTGCGTACCATTTTTTTTGGTCTTCAATTCTGTTTTCTAAATAGTATTGTTTTCTTTCTAAAAAATTTAATCTTCTTATTTCTATCATTTTATCAGTTATCACAGGCAAAGTCATGTCAATAGTATTAAGAGTTTTATTTAAGTCAATAAATTCATGACTAATTTCTTTCAACCTTTTTATGAATCTGTCTTTAACAGTTTGCTCATCAAGATTATTTTCAAAACTCTCTGAACACATTATAAATCTCCAAGTTAAAGTTTTAGTTGATTCAGCTAAAGCTCTTCCTTGATACCAAATATCTTCAAATTTTTTTGTTCTAATTATTATTGTAAGTATTAGTCCGAGAAAAAGAAGTAAACCTGATATAATGTATATGAATAATTTTGGTTCACAATCTTGAAAATTATAAATAGTTAGAACAGATGAAATAATCATTGATAATAAATCAATGCCAATAAGATTTTTGTATGATGATTGTGCTGAAATTGATGCTTTATCCGATGCTTGATATAACCCTGGGAAATTTATAAAATCCATTTTCTTAATTTAGTTTTAATTGTTTGTATATTTCAACACCATATATTCTACCGCCAATACTAGTGTTGTTTTTTTGTTTTTTAAACTCGTCTGGAAAATTATCTAATGCGTATTTTATAATCTTCATTTTGTAAGGTATATGAACGGTATAAGTATCTCTTATAATTGGTGGGCAAGTTATATTATTTTGTGCTCTATCTCCATTAAGATTAACAGCTATAATTGGTAACCCCAAACTTTGAGCAACTTCTAACTCCCAACGAACAAATCGATACAAATTTTTTGTTGATTCTCCTATTAAGACAATTACTTGTCTTGCATTTGAAAAACGTTTTCTCAATTTAGCTTTGATATAATCTTCGTCAGATGCTCTGTTTGTTAAAGTATATTCATCATGTGCATTTTCAAAATCAAAATCTATATGTTCAAGTGCTTTCCAACCTTTCATACGTGCATAAGCCCATTTATCTTTGTCCCCATCAAATATGATGTAAGTTTTATCTTTATATGCCATATTTCATCATTTTTCTAAAAAATTCATTGTTTATCGTTTATCCTGAGGTAAAGTTACTGCTAACGTCTCGGGTCGTAAAGAATTGCTGATGATCCATGTCCAAGTCTTTACAGATATATCCAAAACATTAAATTAAAACCCTTTTCCATTAATCATAAATCCAGTGCCTCGCAATTTATTGAAATAACTGTTAGCTGTAATTGTTTTTCTTTTTTACCTCTTCAATATTATCAACCAATTTTTTATTCTGTTTTTTAAATGTATCTAAATCAAAATTACCTTTTGAGTATTTTTTAATTTTCGGGATTATTTTTTCAAGTTCTGTCTGATTATTTAGCCCTAAATATGCTTGAGCAAGAGTTTGTAGAACCCAATGTTTGTCGCCACGTTCTTTGAATGATTTATCAGATATTATCTCTTTACATAAAGTCACAATTTCTTTTCTGATTTTTTGACTTTGAATTAAGTATGCTATCGATTCAAATTTATCTTTTTGAATTGTAGCTTTTGAAGTCAATAAATAAGCATAATTGATTCCATTATAATAATCTTGAGCTATGTGATAACCTTTAGAGTAAAACTTGATTGCTTTGTCAAGATATTTTTCTAATGCAGTTAATTCAAATAGTCTTTTGTTGATTGCTCCTGATAATCCTAATGTTTCAGGGTCAGTTGTTTCTTCTGGGTTTAATTCACTCAAAATTTCTTGAGCTTCAAATAACGCTGTTTTTGGGTTTGGCTTTTCAAGTTTATATGTAACAAGTGCAAGTCTTTGTATTAAAAAAATATTTTGAGGGTCAAATTTCAAACATACTTTATAAAGTTGACCAGCAACCCAAAATTCATTATTGTCTTTTGCTTTTTCGGCATCACTAATTAATTCAGATAATGTTGGTTGAATATCTTTTTTCTGATCGATTCCCATTACATCTATTTCCTCCATTTTTGGAGGTTGAAGTTTAGGAAGGTAAGTATAAACTGGGCTATCATTTTTATTGCTTTTTAAAACTTCTAATACAGTAGTTTTCAATTCTTCCTTAAAGCGTTTTGCTTCACTAACTCCAATGTCTTTACCTAAATGTTCATATTTTGAAATTATTGTATGATTTAAGTCAAAAGGATATTTAGTTTTGTTTTCCGAAATAACTATTGTAGTATTTGGTCTTAAAGCATGTCTTACACCAAGTTCATATAACGCATTTGGATTAAGTGTAGAAATATCTGCAATGACAATGTCAGCATTTAGAATCCATTCATACATTGGAAGGTCAATATTTCCAGAATGTCTTATATCTTTTGCTCTAAAGCAATCAATCCCCAATTCATCAAATGCTGGTTTAATTAAATTGTCAAAAGTTTTGTCTAAATCAAAAATATTTCCAGTTTCGAAATCCGTTTTAGGACCAAATCCAATTATTACAAAACAAGTTTTTTTATTTGACATATTTAGGCATTGTTTATAGCATCTATAATTGATTTATAAGTAAATGACATTGCCCAACTTGCTCCAATTCCAAAAAGTTCTGAAGGAGAAGTGTTTTCTCTATCTGTTTTCACAGCAACAATTTTTTTACCTAATTCGACTGCCTTGCCAATTTCCCATTGTATCCAATCACTTTTATGTGTTTTGCTTCCAACAATTACAAGAAAATAAGTTGCTTCGTTTATATATCTTGATATAACTGATTTTATTGCAGAAGCATTTGTGCTATTGATACTTACATCTGCTGAATGATCTTTTATTGAAAAATCAAAAAGTCTGTTTGCATCCCAAGCTAATAGTAAATTCTTGTAATGTTTGTCGTTGTCATAATCATAACTAATGAATATTTTTTTCTTATAAGCCATTTTTTCTATGTTTTAAAGTTAATATAATTCGTCTTTAAGCCTTGAGTTGTAGGAGAATTTTCCTAACTTCTACAAAGCTTCCCAAAACCCTCACATTTCCCCTCTCAAAACCACTCTCTTCAAAAACAAATATATAAAAATCCACCAATCCACCTAATTTTTTCAAAACTTTTACTACAAAAAAATCACGCCAACTACCGCCACCACCAATAAATTCAAATCATTTCTACATTTTTAAATTTACCTCCCCAAACCCTACAAACAGCCCAAAAATTGATTCTCCCTCCAAAACGCTAAATAGCAGATGAAAAAAAAGCACCACAACTTCCATCCAAAACAACCCACAACAAAAAACACACACAGAACCTACAACCTACAACCAAAATAACCTACAACCAAAAAATATATTTTTATTTTCCCTCATAAATAGTACTTTTGCACATGCAACACAACGTACTTATTTTAGATTTCGGATCGCAATACACACAACTTATTGCGAGAAGAGTTCGCGAATTAAATATTTTCTGCGAAATCTTCCCTTACAATCATTTTCCAGATGATTTAACACTCTACAAAGCGGTCATACTTTCGGGTAGCCCTTATTCTGTCAGAGCCGACGACGCTCCTCATCCTGATTTATCTCAAATTCGCGGTAAAAAACCATTATTAGCGGTATGTTACGGCGCACAATACTTGGCCCATTTCTTTGATGGCGAAGTAGCACCGTCTAACACCCGTGAATACGGTAGAGCCAATCTGTCCTACATTAAGGAAGGCGAATTGTTTTTTGAAAACGTCAACCATCACAGCCAAGTCTGGATGAGCCATAGCGACACCATCAAACAATTGCCGGCAAATGCCGTTCGTTTGGCCAGCACTAAAGATGTGGAGAACGTCGCGTATCGTATCGAAGGCGAAACCACCTATGCCATCCAGTTCCATCCCGAAGTATACCATTCAACCGATGGAAAACAAATGTTGGAAAACTTCTTAGTGAAAATAGCACAGGT
>CANCJZ010000256.1 GCA_947378465.1 Flavobacteriaceae bacterium | reverse complement strand
TATTTACTTATTGTTAAAATCAATATTAATTTCGATAATAATTTTCAATTTCATTTGTAAACTCAATAATATTAATTTTTATTAATATAGTACTCTGTATTAAGATATAAATCATTTTCTACCGTATTGTATACCCTTGCAAGGATTTTAAATAAATTATTTTTTATATTATGCAAGTACCAAGTTAGCTATTCAAATCAATGTAGAAAAACTGGAAAGCGTTCTGCATATTGTTCAAGTATTTTGGAGTGAAGAAAAATATACTTCGAAGTTTATTAAGGAATAAAAAAATCAAAAAGATTGTTTATTAAACATTATAAAATTATTTTTTTTATATAATCCAAATTTGTTACAATTCCGTTGTTGAAGTTCTAGCAAAGGTCTAAATATATATACCTTTTTTTAATCGAAACCAATATGATAATATTAAATTGTTTTTAATTCATTACAACTTAAAAACAATTTCAATTTCAAAAAAAACAGAACCTATAACCTATAACCAAAACAACCTACAACCTAAAAAAACTAGACCACCTCAATACAACTTTCTTTTCAACCAAAAAGCAACATTTACTAGGGTAATTAATGCAGGAACTTCCACTAATGGACCGATGACTCCGGCAAAGGCTTGACCGCTATTGATTCCGAAAACGCCTATGGATACTGCGATTGCCAATTCGAAATTATTGCCTGAAGCGGTAAAGGAAATAGAGGCATTGTCGCTGTAATTGGCGCCTACCTTCTTCCCTACTACAAACATCAACAGGAACATTATGGTAAAGAAAAACACTAAGGGTAGTGCTACTCGAAGTACATCAATAGGGAGTTTGACAATCATAGCGCCTTTCAAACTAAACATCACGATTATAGTAAAAAGCAATGCGATTAGAGTTATGGGGGATATAGTTGGGACAAACTTTTGATTGAACCAAAGCGCTCCTTTGAATTTGCGTATCAGGTACCTGCTTACTACCGCCAATAGGAATGGTATTCCGAGGTAGAGCCCAACGGTTGAGGCGATTTGCGCTATGGTAATGTGTAATGCTAATCCTTTGATGCCAAATAAAGGCAACATTATTTCCAGATAAAAATAGGCATAGACACTAAAGAACAGTACTTGTAATAAGCTGTTGATTCCTACTAAGGCGGCAGTCAACTCGCGATTTCCTTCGGCCAATTCGCTCCAAACGATAACCATTGCGATACAAGGTGCCAGACCAATGATGATCAGTCCGGTCATATAATCAGGATAGTTTTTGAGAAAAAAGATGGATAATAAAAACATCAAAAAAGGACCTACAATCCAAGTAATCACAAAGGAAGCAAGGAGTATTTTGGGTTTTTGAAATACCAACGCCATTTTGGAAAAATCAACCTTAGTCAAAGGTGGATACATCATCAGTATCAATCCTATAGCCAAAGGAATATTAGTGGTTCCAGAGGACATTGCATTAATTGTATTTGGAATACTTGGAATACAATAGCCAATTCCCACGCCTAGTATCATTGCAATGAAAATCCATATAGTCAAATACTGATCGAGAAAAGAGAGTCTTTTTTTCATTATAATTTTGAATAAAATTGAGAAAACACATAGTACATTTCAGCGGCAATTTCCAAACTCCGCTCTTGGTATTTAAGATCCATCGATTCGGTACCATCAAAAGCCTTGGGATCGTCATAACGTATCGGCAATCGTTGATCCGCTCCAGCAATAAAAGGACAAGCTTCATCAGCGGTTGAACAGGTCATTATAGCCGCATATTGAGAGGAAGGATTGAAGGCATCGTCAAAGGTTTTGGAAAAACATATAATAGGTGTCTCGTTCTCGGTATATTTTAAGGCATAAACGGGATTGGTTCCTTCGCTTAGGGATTGAATTTGAAATCCTTGTGAGGCCAATGTTTCGGCTACTTTTGGAAACATCGCAGTAGCTTCCGTCCCTCCTGAATAACAGTACACTTGTGTCAAACCAAAGTAATGCGCCATGGTTTGCGCCCACACCTGAGAAAGATGACTGCGACGCGAGTTATGAGTACAGATAAAGTTTAAACGGATTGCTTCACAATCAACTACTTTAGGTTGGATATAGTCAATCAAAGCTTGAAGAATAATTTTCCGCTCGCTGGACACTTCCATTAAGGCAATAGTGTCGATGGTTTGAGATAGTTTTGAGTACATTAGTCTTTCTTTTTAAAGGAACAAAAAATAAAATTTTGAATGGTGGCAAAAGGAGTGATATGATCTTCTAGGAAGCAATATTTTTTTTCAAATTGAGGCAAAAAGACAGAATTGAATTGGTCTTCATTGTATTGTGTGATTTCTAGTCCGCTGCATTTTAGAGGGCCGTTTTGAGAGAACGTTCCTAGGAATAAATAGCCATTTGAAGCCACCGCTTGCGTAACGATTTGTTTGTATTGAAGGATATCGCTTTGTGCAGTCAAAAAATGAAAGCTGGCTCTGTCGTGCCATACTTCATAAGGAGTTTCTGGTTGGAAGTCCAATACATCAGAGACAATAAAAGTAACTGAAGCGGCTTTTGTTCCTAACCTTTTTTTGATGCGTTCAATTGCGTGTTCAGAGATGTCCAACAAGGTCAAATTAGTGTATCCAAGCCCTAATAAATAATCAATTAAATAACTATCGCCTCCACCTACGTCAATGATACGGGCGGATTTTGGGATTTGATACTGATTGAATAATTGCAAAGACTGAGTTGGAAGGGGTTGGTACCAACTCACTTCGTTTTCTCGCTTAGTTGCAAAAACGTGTTCCCAATGTGCTTTTTTATCCGTCATTTAACAACAATTAGAATCAGGAGTACAACAAGAAGTTTTAGCTTTCCAAGCACCGAGAGGCACTTTCATTTTATCAGCAGGTATCCCGCAATGATCTTGTGCTAAACAGGTGGTTTCTTTTGGAGTAAGGATAAAGAATCCGTTATCGAATTCCAATCCAAACTTACCAATAGTAGTTTCCATTTGATATTCTACTTCCAACTCTAAATCGCGCTCCCCAATTAACGGTAGGGCTGCATTGATAATTGTTAAAACTTTAGCAGGTGCCAAACGATGATCGACATCCTCGGCAAACCATACTTGAAAAGATATGAATTGCTCTTCACGGATGGTATTTCCACAATCGATATAATTTTTAGTCAACAAGCCCATTTCAGTAATGTGAAAATGAGCAGGAACTGCTTGTCCGTCGGTCAAAGTGATTTGGAAATCAGTGATAGTGGACAAATGATTTTTAAATTCTGATAGTTTCATAATTTGTTATTATAAGTGGGGTTAACAACATTTTTGTTTTAATTCTTTCGACATTATTGTAAAATAAGCTTCCATTTTTTGCATTACTTCGGTATTGATGCAATAACAAATAGCGGTACCTTCAATGCTTCCCTTGATGATGTTGGCATTTTTTAATTCTTTCAAATGTTGCGAAACTGTGGGCTGCGCTAAGGGTAATACATTGACAATATCCCCACAAATACAGGTATCCACCGAAAGTAAATACTCAATGATTGCTATACGGGCGGGATGTGATAAGGCTTTGAATAAAGTGGCAATCTCATTGTGATCATCAGAAAACGAATCGGATTTAGAAGCTCCCATAAGTGTGTTATATTTTTATATTGCAATATTACGATAAAAGAATTATAAATTATAAATTCCAATAAATAAATTCCAAATTCCAATAAATAAATTCCAAATTCCAATATATAAATTCCAAATTCCAATATGTAAATTCCAAATTCTAATATGTAAATTTCAAATTCCAATATGTAAATTTCAAATTCCAATATATAAATTGCAAATTCCAATGTTGGGATGGTTAGAATTTACATAATTAAACTACCAATTTTAATTCCAATAGAAACTTTTACAAACCACATAGATTTTTATAGGTAGATAGAATATTAGAAGACGCTTTGCTCAACATAGAATACATAGTTTTTCTAAGCGGTTAGACTATGTGAAATGAAATGCCTATGTGTTCTTGTTTCTTCGCAAAAATCTATGAAAAATCTATGTGGTAAAAAATAAATTCCAATATATTAATTCCAAATTCCAATGTTGGGATGGTTAGAATTTACGTAATTAAAATATCAATTTTTAATTCTAATAGAAACCTTTTTAATAAACCACATAGATTTTTCATAGGTACATAGAAAAATAGAAGACACTTTGCTCAACATAGAATACATAGTTTTTCTAAGCGGTTAGACTATGTGAAATGAAATGCCTA
>CANCJZ010000255.1 GCA_947378465.1 Flavobacteriaceae bacterium | reverse complement strand
AGAAGCTTCCGTCTTCCTTCCACGCCAGCGAAAACTCGCGATAGAAGCTTCTATCTTGCTTCCACGCCAGCGAAAACTCGCAATAGAAGCTTCTGTCTTGCTTCCACGCCAGCGAAAACTCGCGATAGAAGCTTCTGTCTTGCTTCCACGCCAGCGAAAACTCGCAATAGAAGCTTCTATCTTCCTTCCACGCCAGCGAAAACTCGCGTAAAAGATTTCCAATTTATCCTGCTCCACAGGTTTTTGACTTGATCCTTTTTTATTTTTATAAAATTATTCCAAGGCTATTTATAAAGGAATCTATTTTCTTTTTAAAAAACTAAAAGCATAGAAAAATAAAAAGCGATTAAGAACTATTTTACTTAATCGCTTTTACTATTTTATTTCAATAACAATCCTTACTAATGGATTGTTTTAAAAATTATATTTTTTCTAATATTTTATTCGGATCATAGCCAAACAATTGATGCTGCTTGATTAGATCGGCAGTACCTTCAGGAAGCATGTGTTCCCAACCAGGAATACCTTGATTGATCATTTTTAATACTTCACGAGAGAAGATTTTTAAATTTTCCGCATCATAATCCGTAACGTCAATTACTTTACCATTATAAGCGAAGAATTTGTACAATTCTTTCATTCGTGGGTGCACTTTTAAGTTTTGCGAAGTGATGATTTCTCCATTTTCTTCCATTGGATATAAGTACACTTTCAAATCACGGTAGAATAATTTTCCAAAAGCTTCTAAGATACCTCCACTTAAATGACGGTAGTATTTTTCATCAAAAATATCTACTAAATTGTTTACTCCCATTACTAATCCCATACGAGCTTTAGTATAACTGGAGAAATATTCCACTACTTTATAATATTCTTGGAAGTTGGAAATCATTACCGTTTGACCTAAGGAACACAACAATTCTGCTCGGTCCATAAAATCACGTTCGTCAATTTCTCCTTCGGTTCGTAAATTCGATAAAGTAATTTCAAAGATAACGAAGGTATTCTCACGTTCTACTTTGTTTTCTTTGACAAACATTTCAAAAGAGCGATCAAGCATGTCCATATTTACTTTAGTAACCGGACGGAAACTTCCTCTTATCGCTAAAATATTTTTTTTATAAAGTACTGCTGCAGGTAGAATGTTATGTCCATCGGGACTGAACATTACTGCATCTGTCATTCCATTTTTAACTAATTGTAAACTCATCAATCGATTGTCCACGTTAGCAAAACGAGGACCAGAGAAATTAATGGTATCAATTTCCAATTGATCTTTATCAAGGTGATCGTATAGATAACGCAATAGTTTTTTAGGATCATTGTATTTATAGTAAGCACCATAAATCAAATTTACCCCTAATACTCCTAAAGTTTCTTGTTGTAAACGAGCACCAGTTTCTTTAAAACGAATGTGAAGAATAATTTCGTTGTAATCTTCATCAGGTTCCACCTGATATTTGATTCCTACCCAACCGTGACCTTTGAATTGTTTTGCAAAATCAATAGTAGCTACGGTATTGGCATAACTAAAAAACATCTTATTGGGATGTTTGTCTCTTTTTAAACGTTGCTCAATTAGATTGGTTTCGTGAGAAAGCATTTTTTTCAAACGACTTTCAGTTACATAACGTCCATCGTCTTCGATACCATAGATGGCATCACTAAAATCTTTATCATAAGCGGACATTGCTTTTGCAATGGTACCTGATGAACCTCCTGCTCTAAAGAAATGTCTTACAGTTTCTTGACCGGCGCCAATTTCAGCAAAAGTTCCATATATATTTTCATTCAGATTAATTCGCAAAGCCTTATCTTTAATAGATGGAATTTGCTCAATAACCTTGTCTCCTTTTAATTTAATATCTAAATCAGATTTTCCCATAATCGTTTGTATACATTGCAAAGTTAGTAAAATGAATGCGGTATCAAAAGATAAATAATCTTATTTTTGTATTAATACTACTACTGAAATTTTGATCTTTGTACAAATATCAAAAACCATGCTAAATGAAAATATATTTTTTAGGTACTGGCACTTCACAAGGGATTCCCGTTATTGGGAGCAATCATCCTGTATGTTTAAGTAATGATACTAGAGACAAGCGGTTACGCGTATCAGTTTGGGTTTATGATGTGGATTTTTCCATAATAATTGATTGTGGTCCCGATTTTAGACAACAAATGTTGACTTCTAATTGTGATCGGGTCGATGCTATTTTATTTACGCACGAACATTCGGATCATACTGCGGGATTGGATGATATTCGTCCTTTTAATTTTAAACAAGAACAGAATATTCCTATATATGCGCATCAAAGAGTACTGAAAAATTTAGAAAAAAGATTTGATTATATTTTTGAAACAGAGAATAAGTATCCTGGAGCTCCTTCTGTGGATGCTTTTGAAGTGGTCAACAATCAATCATTTGAAATAAATAATCAACCAATAATTCCTATCAATGCAATGCATGGCAATTTGCAAGTATTTGGTTATAGAATTGGAGATTTCGCTTATTTGACGGATGTCAAAACCATTGAGGATATCGAAATAGAAAAACTTAAAGGCTTGAAGGTATTGGTTATTAATGCCTTGAGAGAGAAAGACCACCATTCACATTTTACTTTGAAACAAGCATTAGATTTTATAACTTTGGTTCAACCTGAAAAAGCCTATTTAACACACATCAGTTATTCCTTAGGATTTCACAATGAAGTCCAAATGAACTTGCCTGAGAATGTGTTTTTAGCTTATGATAATTTAGAAATTACAATTTAATATGAAAAAACAACTGTATTTATACCTGTTTATTTTATCTGCTTTGATTAATGTTTTTACGTATATGTATTTTAGTAAAAAAGCAACTTCAGATCAAACTAGAATGGAGCATAGTAGTAAAATTAAAAAAGATAGTATTACTTTACTGACAAATAAATTGTACGATGCCAACAGTTTTTCATTAGAAAATAACGATAATGCCATTGAGTATTTTCAAAATTATGATGTTCAGAAATTGATTCCAATGGTTCAAGAGGCTTTAATGAGTTATAATGATAATCATACAGGCAACAAATTTGTGGATCAACCGATGATGGGATCGCAAAAATTTATTATTACTAAAATAAAATTGTTAAATCACCGTTGGATTATTGCCGATTATAGCAATGGTGAATTATGGGGACAAGTCCTTTTAAAATATTTTGTGGAAGATGAAAAAACAGTAACTTTCCAAACTGTGGATACTTATTTATTCCCAAAACAAAAAATAGAATAAAAAAATGAAAAAATCAGTTGTAATACTAGTACTCCTTACTAGTTTAGCCTCTTGCAAATGGTCCAATGAAGAGGATAATAAGGTAAAAGAAAACGACACAGCTAAAGATGTTGTTTTGGGTGGTGATAAAGACAAAAACGGTTGTTTGGCTTCAGCGGGATATACTTGGTCAAAGCTTAACAAAGAGTGTGTTCGTGTATTTAGTGGCATTCAATTGTTGCCTTATGATGCTCCTAACAATAATGACGATGAAACCCTTTGCGCTTATGTGTTATTCGATGATTCAGGGGATAATGCAGAAGTGTTTTTACCTAATCAAGATGATTCCTTGATTTTGAAAAGAACCGCTAAAGGCAAACCATGGACTAATGAACATTGGCAATTGGTTCCTTATAAAGGTTATCAGCTAAAAAAAGACAATACCATAGTTTATGCTGGTGATGGCGAAATAGGAAATAAAGTAACCGGTAGCGACGAAAGTGAAGATACCTCTGGAAAATAAATAAAAAGGTCTTGAATTATTCAAGACCTTTTTTTGGTTTTATTTCTTTCAAATTTAATTCTATTTCGTGAATTCCTATATTATAAAAGGAATTCGATGTTTTTTACAAACTACCAAAAGTTGTTTATTTATATAAAACTGTCATTGTTTACTCTATAAAAAATATTTTTTAAAGTAAAACACTACTATTTTGACTGAAAACAGTAACGAAAAAGTGTAAAACAGTAACGCAATAGCGTAAAAAAGTAATGTTATGACTTGTTACACTACAGTTTTGCTTTAAAAAAGTAATGTAACAACTTAAAAGAGATTTTTTTGAAACTTTTTATTAATGATTTTTTGTTTTTCATTAATGTTTTTTTATAAAACAGTAATGTAAAAGTGTAAAACAGTAATGTAAATAAGAAAAACAATAGTGGAATTTTGAAAAACACTATTGCATCAGATAATTTCGTTGTTGTTTTTATTCATTACAATA
>CANCJZ010000254.1 GCA_947378465.1 Flavobacteriaceae bacterium | reverse complement strand
AAGCAAAGTAAGCAAAAGGAATATTTTTTCATTGGAGGGTTATTATCGTCTAACTTAATTTGGGGTAATATTACTAATTCTTTTGTTGTCACCATGAGTAGGATGAAAGAAATCTTTATTACTTAGAGGGAGTACTTGTATGTTGGTATTTTTTATTTTTAAGAAGGAAGGCTGTAGTTTGATAGAACGCGATGGTTTGTTTGACCAGCGCATTATTGTGAATTTTAATTGGTACTTCTTTGAAGTTCAATTGAAAATTGGGTTTAACTTTTGGGTTAGGGACAGGGATGAGTTGGAATTGTTTGACTTGTTTTATGGGTGTTAGGATGGTTAATAGGTTGTCTTTAATGAGTCCGAGGTCTTGGTAGGTTGCGATGAACGCTCTTGGTTTGTAATCGGATTGAAAGATGTCTTGTCCATAGAATTTACTTTGGTACTGGAACTGGAGTTTGCCAAAAAGCGTAGGCATGATATCTATTTGTGACATTAGCGTATTTATTTCGCCTGGGGGAATAAAACCGGGCGCGTAAATAAAAGCGGGAATGCGGTATTTGTCCATGGGTAATTCAGTATTCCCCGCACTGGAAGCGCAGTGGTCTGCTAGTATCACAAATACGGTATTTTTGAACCAGGTTTGGTTTTGAGCGACTTTAAAAAATTGTCGTAGGGCATAATCTGTATATTTTACGCCGCCGCTACGGGATTTTGAAGTGCTTGGAATATCGATTTTATTATTGGGGTAGGTGAAGGGTCGATGGTTGCTGACCGTCATGATATGATTGTAGAAGGGTTGGTTTGCTTTGCCTTCGGTGTTCATTACATTGATGGCTTTGTGGTAGAGGTCTTCATCGCAAACGCCCCAGATGTTGGAGAACGAAATTTCATTGCGAGTGAATGATTTTTTATCTACGATATCGTAGCCATTTCCGCTGAAGAAATCCCCCATATTATCAAAAAGTGCATTTCCGCCATATAGGAATTTTACTTGGTATCCTTTTTGTTTGAGTAGGCTACCGGTAGAGAATTTGTTTTTATTGTCTATTTGTTTCACGACACTTTCAGCGGGACTAGGAGGGAGGCATAGGGTTACGGCTTCCAGTCCGCGTACTGTTCGATTACCCGCTGCATAAAGGTTAGTGAATTGCATACTTTGGGTGGCTAGAGAATCCAGGAAAGGCGTTATATTTTCGGTATTTCCGTAATTTTTCATGAAGTCGGCGCTAAAACTTTCAAGGGTAATAAGGACTATATTTTTATGAATTTCTGAAGAGTCAGATTTTATGAAACGTAAAATATTATTTTGGCTAATACCAGGAAGTTGCTTTTGTAAAAGAGTAAAAGCTTGTTGGATTGGTATGGTTTTATAGAAGGTGTTGTATGCTAATTTACTGTTTGTAAAGGCATGATAGAATTTATAGTAGCCATTGGCTTGGATTTCGTTTCCAAACAGATTGTCATTATTTTCAAGATTAGCCAATGCCGGAATAGCATATAGGGAAATTCCAAAAAGTGCGGTATAAAGGGCGAGATTTTTTATATTATCCTTACGTGAAGGAAGGTTTTCTAAGAAGTTGATTGTACGTTTTACTATTAGGTAGGTTATCCCAGCTGATACGAGTATGATTGCACTAAAAACAGGCATTACAGGATAGGATTCAAATAGGTTTCTTATGACAGTATGCGTATAAATTAGATAGTCAACCGCTATAAAATTATAGCGCCGACCGAATTCGTTCCAGAAGAAGAATTCGCTTGTGGCGTTTAGTATGATGATTAATACAAAAATATAAAGTGTTAGGCTATAGAGTATTAAGCGTATTTTTTGACGGTATTTGGGTAAAAATAAGAGTAACGCGAAGAGCACTGTTTTTAGGGATAGAAAGGATATCCCTATAAGTGGAAGTGGACCTCCATATTCATCAAGGATAGTATTTGAAAAAGAAATATACCCGAGCAAAACTAGTAAAGCGGATAAAATGAGGTATCCCCATGGTTTGTTGAATTTACTATTTGAAAGCGATGCACTATAGAGCCAAAGAACGATGCTGCCTACGATGAAAACAAACCCATCAGAGAGCATACCTAGTAAAACAATTTTGAATATAGCAGTCGCTGTGCAGTGGGTATGTGTTATGGGTAGGCAAAAGAGGACTATTCTAAGCACTAGATTAGTTACCAAAAAAAGAATCCCTAAGTTGGTCAACGGAGAAGATTTTCTGACTAAGTACATCGTTTACAATTCTTAGGGCAAAAGTAGATAAACTGTAGATTAGGGGTACCATTATATGAATAAAATCGTGTTTACTGAATAATTAAGAATACTTTATGATTTCGCCGCTAGGGTAAAATGGATTGGTCGTGTTCTTTAGGTACCGCACTGAAGTGGTACTTTTAATTATACACCATATGACACGTAAAGATTTTTTTGCCAAAGTAGGATTTGGCGCAGCAGTAGCCTTAATTCCGACTTGCATAGGCGGACTAGCCAGTAGTTGTTCTGAGAATGATGGTTCCCCTTCGCCAGCGCCGACCAATGTTGATTTTACATTAGACATTAGCACGGGCACGTTGTCCAGTAATGGTGGTTTTTTAGTTCATAATGGTATCGTGGTGGCACGAACTACTGCGGGAGGATTTTTGGCTGTATCTGCTTCGTGCACTCACCAAGGGACCAATGTAAATTATAGTGCTCAGGAAAACAAATTCATTTGTCCGAATCATGGCGCCCAATTTAATAGTAACGGAGCGGTAATTCAAGGTCCGGCTTCTAGTAGTTTGGCACAGTATAACACCCAATTGATCGATGCTACCCATTTGCGAGTATTCTCATAAATGTAGGTTGTTTTAGCTTCTTAAATTTTGATTAAAAAATCAAAACCAAGCCTTGTGAATTTTTAATTTTAGGCTATATTTATCAAAAGATAAAACGGCATACAGATGAAGCATATATTATTGGTTGAAGATGAAGAAGGCATAGTTCAATTTTTGAAACAAGGATTGGAAGAGGAGGGGTATGAAGTATCTTTTGCTACTGATGGTGCTGCTGGGTTAGCACTTTTTCAAAGCCAACGATTTGATTTGGTTTTATTGGATTGGATGTTGCCAAAGATGACTGGAGTGGAATTGTGCAAAGCAATAAGACTGCAAAACACCAAATTACCCATACTATTCTTAACAGCTAAAGACACTGTGCAAGAGACCGTTGAAGGTTTAAAAAGTGGTGCTAATGATTATATAAAAAAGCCATTTAGTTTTGATGAATTAGTAGAACGCATTAAAGTGCAATTGCGGGACAAAAGTGAGCAAGAAGTATTGACCTTAGGTTCGATAGAAATCAATATACAGAAGCATCAAGTTACTGTTGACAAGCGAGAAGTTTCTTTGACTCAAAAGGAATTTGATTTATTGAGTTATTTGGTTAAAAACAAGGGTAATGTTTGTTCCCGTACGCAAATCATTCAAGATGTTTGGGACATCCATTTTGAATACGACACGGGTGTTATAGATGTATTTATGAATTCCATTCGTAAAAAATTGAACCTAAAAGTAGAAGAAGATTATATCAAGACCATACGAGGTGTAGGGTATATCGCAAATGAATAAGGCTAATGCAACAACTTTCTTTTAAAAATAGAATTGCTTCTAACTATATCATCACGACGGCTTTATTGATTTTTGTGGTGTTTTCGGTTATTTATGCTATTGTAAAATTCAGTGTTTACGTTCGAGTAAACAATGATATACAGATTGAGGTTACAAAGCACTTAAAAGAGATTGAAGTAAAAGAGAATTGTGTATTATTAGTTCGAGAGCAGCAATGGAAACAGATTCAATTTAATAAAGTAGATGTTAGTCCCGCCTTTATTCAATTTGTTGATGAGTTGGGTGCTTTAGTCAACAAGTCCCCGAATTTAAAGCAAAAGCAACTTAAGTACTATCCCGATGCCATTAATAATGAATTGTTTGATGGTAAGTTGGATAATATATCAGTGCGTCAAATTCAGGTTCCTTTGTACCAAGGCACTAAGATTATTGGTTTTTTGATGGTTGCCATGTCCTTGGAGGATTCCAAGATGGTATTGAATAATTTATTTGTCATCTTAGTAGTGGCTTATCCATTGATTTTATTGGTTTTGTTTTTAATTGCACGATTTATAGCAGGTAAGAGTATTAAGCCAATCAGTGCTATTATAGAGACATCGAAGGTCATTACTAAGGACAATCTTAAGTCTAGAATACCGTTGCCGCAAAACAAAGATGAAATGTATTTATTATCCCAAACCATTAATAATTTATTGGAT
>CANCJZ010000253.1 GCA_947378465.1 Flavobacteriaceae bacterium | reverse complement strand
TTTGGTGCTCCTTTGGATGCCTACTGAAATTGAATTAAAAAGTTGGTTTATTAAACCCCATTAGAATTAGTATCTTTGCCGTTAAATACCAACAAGATGATTTCACAAGAGACTATAGTGGCTTTGGCCTCGCCTTCGGGTGCGGGGGCAATTGCGGTAATTCGACTTTCGGGGGTTAATGCGTTGCCTATTGCGGCAGGCGTATTCCAATCGGTTTCGGGTAAGGCTATAGAAAAGCAGAAAACGCACACCATCCATTTGGGCCACATTGTTGACGGTGACAAGGTGTATGACCAAGTCTTGTTGTCTATTTTTAAGAATCCCCATTCTTATACTGGCGAAGATGTGATTGAGATTTCATGTCATGGATCTACCTACATACAGCAGCAGATTATCCAATTATTGTTGCGCAAAGGCTGTCGAATGGCACAAGCGGGGGAATTTACCTTGCGTGCCTTTTTGAACGGCAAGTTGGATTTGTCCCAAGCAGAAGCTGTAGCGGATCTAATTTCCTCAGACAATGAAGCCAGTCATCAAATTGCGATGCAGCAGATGCGTGGCGGCTTTAGTAATGAGATTGCCAAGTTGCGGGAAGAGCTGTTGAACTTTGCTTCCTTGATTGAATTGGAATTAGATTTTGCTGAAGAAGACGTCGAATTTGCCGACCGTACCCAATTTAAGGAACTACTGAATCGCATTGAATTTGTGTTAAAGCGCTTAATAGATTCTTTTGCGGTGGGGAACGTCATTAAAAACGGCATCCCAGTTGCTATCGTAGGCGAGCCTAATGTAGGCAAGTCCACCTTATTAAATGCTCTACTCAATGAAGAGCGCGCCATCGTCTCAGAAATAGCAGGAACCACTAGAGATACGATTGAAGACGAACTAGTCATCAACGGCATTGGCTTTCGCTTCATCGACACGGCAGGCATTCGAGAAACGGAAGATGTGGTGGAGAGCATTGGAATTAAGAAAACCTTTGAAAAAATTGAACAAGCACAAGTGGTTCTCTATTTGTTTGAAGGCACCCAGTTTCAGATATCCGGTTTGAGTTATATTACCGAAATTGAGAAGGTTAAAAATAAATACCCGTTGAAACCTTTATTGGTGGTCATCAATAAAATTGATTTATTGACCGAGGTCGAAATAGCGAGCATTCGTGCGCAATTAGCCCCCTTAAACGTCACCCTTGAAACCATCTCCGCAAAGGCGAACCGTGGCATTGACTCCCTTAAAAACCAACTGCTATCCTTTGTAAACACTGGAGCGTTGCGCAATAATGAGACGATTGTTACGAACACCCGTCATTATGATTCCCTATTAAAGGCCTTAGAAGAAATACAAAAAGTGCGTTTTGGTATGGACAGTAACTTATCTTCTGATTTAATGGCGATTGACATTAAGCAGGCTTTGTATTACTTTGGCGAGATTACTGGGGAAGTTACTAACGACGAGTTGCTAGGGAATATCTTCGCTAATTTTTGTATTGGCAAATAGCATATACAAAACATCAAAAAATAAAACAAAAAATAACACACTAATCCCTTTTAAATAAAGGGATTTTTTATTTTATTCAAAATCTAAACTTTGTGATGTTTTGCTGTTTTTTACTATTTTTTGTACCGTTTTTGTACCTCATAAACATATTTTTACTATTTTTGAAATGAAATGGCGAAATTATGTCCCTTATTTACCCTTAATTCCACTTATTTCGCCTTATATCCTCTTAATACCACTAAATATGAGTTCAAATATTATAGTAAAAAGAATATGTGATTATTGTAAAAATGCCTTTGATGCTAAAACAACTAAGACTAAATATTGTTCACATATTTGCAACAGCAGGGGTTATAAGTTAAATCAAAAATTGAAAAAAATTGAAACGAGCGATACAGAAACAAAAGCAAAAATTTCTAATTATGCTGTAGATGTGAATTCAAAAGATTTTTTAACTGTTAAAGAAGCATCTACACTACTTAATATGTCTTCCAAAACTATTTATAGATTAATTGAACAAAAAGATTTAAACGGATACAATTTTTCAGTTAGAAAAACACTTATAAGAAGAAAAGATATTGAGGATTATTTTGATAGCAATTTGATAAGTACAGATTATGTTAACCCCGAAAGAAAAAGCGAAATAAATTTAAAAAATTCCTATACCATTAATGAAGCCATTGAAAAATTTAATATTTCAAACGGGGCACTATACAATATTATCAAAAGGCACAACATCCCAAAAGAGAAAAACGGAAAATATACATTAGTAAAAAAGGAAGATTTAAACAGAATTTTCAATAACCAAATATGAGCAGAGTAACATTAAGAGAAAAGAAATTGAGTACTGGAAAAATTAGTCTTTATTTAGACTACTACCCTCCTATCATTAATCCTAAAAATGGAATGGAAACCCGTAGAGAATTTTTAAAGTTATATTTATTTAGTAACCCGAAAACAATAGAAGAAAAAAAGCAGAATACCGAAAATTTTGATCTTGCTGAAATAATCAAATCCAAAAGAAATGTTCAACTCAAAAATAAAGAATTTGGTTTTAAAGATAATGTGGTCTTGAATGTTAATTTTATAACTCTATACAAAAGTGTTGTTGATGACTATTTTAATACTGGAAGCAAATCCAATCACAGTTCATGGAAAGCTTCTTTAAATCACTTAGAAAATTTTAGTGGCGGTGTAATATTATCCAATAATTTAACTCTCGATTATATAAAAAAGTATAGAGCTTATCTTTTAAAGGCAAAAAGCACTAGAAATTCAAAAGTTGACAAAAACCTAACAAAAAATACTGCTTCATCTTATTTTAAAAATTTTATTTCTGTTTTAAAGATTGCATATAAACAAAATTTAATTGAAAAAAATTTAGCCGAAGATGCGGAATACATCAAAGAAGAAGAAACCCATAGAGAGTATTTAACCGAAGAAGAAATTTCCTTGTTATGGAAAACCGAAATTAAAATCGAGAAAGTAAAATATATGGCAATATTTTCCGCTTTGAGTGGTTTGCGTTTTGTAGATATAAACAATCTTTACTGGGAAAACATATTTAATGACAAACATCAAGGGTATTACATTTCATTAAGAGAGGAAAAGACAAAATCTATTAAAAATCACCCTATTTCCGATACTGCTTACAATATTCTAAAAACACAAAAAACAAATACAGGACTAATATTTGGAGGTATTCAATATTCTCAAACCACCAGACCTTTAAAAGAATGGATAACAAAGTCGGGGATAAAAAAGAAAATTTCATTTCATAATTTCAGACATAGCTACGCAACCTTACAACTTGCAAATGGAACTGACATATACACCGTCTCAAAATTATTAGGTCATAAAAACGTTTCTACAACACAGATTTACACCAAAGTAATGGACAAAAATAAAATTGAAGCTGCTAACCGTATAAATATACAATTAGATGGAATTTCTTAACAATCACATTAAAATAGCGGATGCAGAATTAAAAAAATTAACTGCCTTTTCTATTAATTCTTTAAAGTCGGATTCTGAAAATGGAATATCCGTTACTAAAGCTATTGATAATATACGTCGCAAAATTTGGGATGATTTTATAGAAACTAGTTTTATTCATCATTATAAAGACCATTTTGAAGAAGTTTATAGAATATACAGGCTTTCGTTTGATAACTATGATAATAATAAAATTGATGTAGTAAAAGCTGTCTTAAAAAATGAAGCATATGATGAATTCTTAAAAAGGTTAAAAATCAAGAAAGTTTCAAATTACACATACGGCGAAGATTTTGATAATATCCCATATGAAGACTTCGTTACCCATTTGTTAAAATATGATGTTTATCAAAAATGTTATAATAGATTCGGTGAAAACAGTGAGCTTTATAAATTACTTTTTGAAGCTAATGCTTATAAATATTTTACTTTTAATAAGTTTGAAGGTCATGTAGTCAATTCAACATTATATAAAAACATCTTTTCTGAATATTATCCAAACAAACAAATTCCAATTGCAACATATAAAGAAAACGAATATGGCGGGGGCTATTACGAAATTAGTAGTTCAGTAGATAGAACCGATATTTCAACTAGTGAAAGATTAATAAATAACTTTAATTCATCAATCCAACAAGAAGGATTTACTACCACCGAAGAAAGTAGAATAAAAACTTCTATTGATAAATTAAGTAATGTTGAAAAGTCATTTTTGTTTCACATTATGTGTAAAGCATTAGGTGATAACATAGCAAATAATACTACTCAGAAAAAAAACAACGAAAAACCATTCAATTTACCCGCAACAGAATTATGCCGCTTAATGAGCATTATAGAGATTAAAGATTTGAATTCATTTGACAAGA
>CANCJZ010000252.1 GCA_947378465.1 Flavobacteriaceae bacterium | reverse complement strand
TCAATCGATTTCGCTACTAAATTAAGTAACTATGCTGCGCATCATCAAGCGCAATTTATATTGCTTACGGATCCAATTGGACAGTTGACTAAAGACGGTAATTGGTTTGAGAATTTAGAAAATGATTTTGACAAACTGAATACTATTGCGGCATCAAGCGCTATCAATTACTTGAGTATTAACAGTAGCATTTATCAGAATGCGGGTGCTAATATGGTGCAGCAATTGGCGTATACTCTGGCTCATATCAATGAATATTTTAACAGGATCCCTGCGATCAAACATCCTATTACTATTGAAGTGGCGGTGGGTACTAACTATTTCTTTGAGATTGCTAAATTGAGAGCTTTGCGTTTGTTATTTGCTACTTTGGAGAAAGAATACCATCATAATTTTGATTGCCATATTGTAGTGACTCCATCGAGACGTAACAAAACTTTATATGATTATAATGTGAATATGTTGCGTACTACTACGGAATGTATGAGTGCTATACTGGGTGGTGCGAATGCAGTGGCAAATTTGCCTTACGATAGTTTGTATCACAAAGACAATGAATTTGGGGATCGAATTGCCCGCAATCAATTGTTGGTATTGAAACACGAAAGTCATTTTGACAAGGTTACTAACCCTGCGGAAGGGGCTTATTATATTGAAAATGTTACGCAACAACTGGCGGATAAAGCCTTGTTGTTGTTTAAAGATATTGAGGCTAATGGAGGATTTATCACTCAACTAATAGAAGGTACTATTCAAAGAAAAATAAGCGAAAGTGCTCAAAAAGAACAGGATTTATTTGACAGTGGAAAGGAAACGCTGTTAGGTACTAATAAATATCCTAACAAAAATGACCGAATGAAAGATGATTTGGAATTGTACCCCTTCCTTAAACAAAATCCTCGTAAAACGTTAATCACTCCGATTATTGAAAAGCGATTGGCGGAACAGTTAGAGCAAGAACGATTGGCGACTGAGTAGTTGTTTTTAGAGGAAAGAAGAAAGAAGCAAGATTTTGTGGATAGAGAATAGAATATAGAAGAAAGAGATTGCGGGTTGAGAACGGAATATAGACGAGAGGACCTATGGAAGTTATAAGACAATTTGTAAAAGTTAAGAATCAATAGGTAACTATTCAATTGCTGGATGATTTACTTAAGGAGATAGAAAATGAATAATAACAAATATGTAATTCGAAAAAAGTTTTAATTGTTCCGTTATTACTGCAATTACTTCTAAATTAAAGAATAAAAAACAACAATACAATAATTTATCATTCATCGAGAGATAGCGAATTAAGTATCTTTTAAAAATTAAACGATGAGAAAAAACATTCAACATATTACTTTGGAAAATTCCAATACGGAAACTCCAAAAAGCAATAATTCAGTTCCGTTTTATACGGCTGAAAATATTGAAGTAAAGCCAAGCTATTCCAAAGAAGATTTGGAAGGAATGGAGCATTTGGGATTTGGAGCAGGTTTTGCGCCGAATCTTCGAGGTCCTTATGCGACGATGTATGTACGACGTCCGTGGACGATTCGTCAGTATGCGGGATTTTCAACTGCTGAAGAGAGTAATGCTTTTTACAGAAGAAATCTGGCAGCAGGACAAAAAGGATTGTCCGTTGCTTTTGACTTGGCTACACATCGAGGCTATGATTCGGATCACGAACGTGTGGTAGGTGATGTAGGAAAAGCTGGGGTTGCTATTGATTCGGTGGAAGATATGAAAGTGCTATTTGACCAAATTCCGCTTGGAGAAATGTCGGTTTCGATGACAATGAATGGAGCGGTGCTTCCTATTATGGCTTTTTATATAGTAGCTGCAGAAGAGCAAGGTGTTCCCGCTGAATTGTTGTCAGGGACTATTCAAAATGACATTTTGAAAGAGTTTATGGTGCGAAACACTTACATCTACCCTCCTACTCCTTCTATGAAAATCATTGCGGACATCTTTGAATACACGAGTAAAAAGATGCCAAAGTTTAACTCGATTTCTATTTCGGGTTATCATATGCAAGAAGCAGGTGCAACTGCAGATATCGAATTGGCGTATACTCTTGCCGACGGATTGGAATACATTCGCACAGGATTGGCTACGGGAATGAAGATTGATGAGTTTGCTCCTCGCCTATCATTCTTTTGGGCTATTGGGATGAACCATTTTATGGAAATTGCCAAAATGAGAGCGGGAAGAATGTTATGGGCCAAATTGCTTAAACAATTTAACCCTCAAGATGAAAAGTCATTGGCTTTGCGAACGCACTGCCAGACTTCAGGATGGAGTTTGACAGAACAAGATCCGTTTAATAATGTGGCGCGAACAGCTATTGAAGCGGCAGCAGCGGCTTTTGGCGGCACTCAGTCGTTACATACTAATGCCTTAGATGAGGCGATTGCCTTACCGACGGATTTCTCAGCGCGTATTGCTCGAAATACTCAAATCTTTTTGCAAGAGGAAACTAAAATCTGCAAGACTGTGGATCCTTGGGCGGGAAGTTATTATGTAGAGAGTTTGACGCAAGAGATTGCGGACAAAGCTTGGGCTTTGATTGAAGAAGTGGAAGCCTTGGGCGGAATGACAAAAGCTATTGAAGCGGGTATTCCTAAATTGCGTATCGAAGAAGCGGCTGCACGTAAGCAAGCACGTATCGACAGTAGTCAAGATATTATAGTAGGGGTGAATAAATACCGATTGGAAAAAGAAGATCCTTTGCATATATTGGATGTGGATAACCAAATGGTGCGCAAGCAACAAATTGAACAATTACAACGCATCAAAGCGACGCGCGATAACGATAAGGTGAAAGCTTGTTTGGCTAAATTAACGGATGCTGCAAAAAATTCCAATGATAATTTGTTATCTTTAGCGGTAGAAGCGGCCCGAAATAGAGCTACACTGGGTGAAATCAGCGATGCCTTGGAGGAAGTTTTTGGAAGATATAAAGCTCAAATTAGATCATTTAGCGGCGTGTATAGTAAAGAAATAAAAAACGATGTGAGTTTTGAAAAAGCAAAACAATTAGCAGATGCCTTCGCAAAAAAAGAAGGTCGTCGTCCTCGTATTATGATTGCGAAAATGGGACAAGACGGTCACGACCGCGGTGCTAAAGTGGTTGCCACTGGATATGCAGACGTTGGATTTGATGTCGATATTGGTCCGTTATTCCAAACGCCTGCGGAAGCGGCTAAACAAGCAGTGGAGAATGATGTTCATATATTGGGTGTTTCTTCTTTGGCAGCAGGTCATAAAACTTTGGTTCCGCAAGTGATTGAAGAGCTTAAAAAATATGGTCGTGAAGATATTATGGTGATTGTTGGTGGAGTAATTCCTGCGCAAGATTACCAATATCTGTTTGATGCTGGTGCCGTAGCCGTATTTGGCCCTGGAACTAAAATTAGTGAAGCCGCGATTAGTATATTGGAAATATTATTGGAAGAGTGATAGAAAAAGCCTGATAATGTCAGGCTTTTTTTTTGTTATTTTTGTAATGATGGAAGAAATTAAACCCCTTGAAGCTGGAAAAATATACCATATCTACAATCGTGGAGTAAATAGCAACGTATTATTCTTTGAAAGTAATAATTATAGCTATTTTATAAAATTATACAATAAACATATTAATCCAATTGCAGAGACCTATGCTTGGTGTTTGATGAAAAATCATTTTCATTTTTTAGTGAAAATAAAAACTGAGGAAGAAAACAAATCAAAGAATAAAATCTCTCCTTCTCAATCATTTTCAAATCTTTTTAATGCTTACACTAAAGCATTCAACAAAACCTATGGTCGACATGGGCCTTTATTTGAACGACCTTTTAGAAGAAAAGAAATAAAGTATCGAAAATATTTGCAAAATGTAATCGCTTATATCCATAATAACCCTGTCAATCATAAGATTTGTGCTGACCCATTTGATTATTCTTGGAGTTCCTACTTGACTTGTTTAACAAATAAGCCAACAAAACTTGAAAGATCAAAAGTCTTAAGTCTATTCAACGATATTGAACATTTTAAACAGTTACATCAAGAAAGTAAAAACATAAATATCTTAGATGATTATTGGGATTAAGTAATGCTATTCTAATTACTCACAACCTATATTCTTGTCCTTTTTTCAAGTCTCGAAACCTGACAGGTTTGGAAAACGGTAAGTTATTACGTTTAACACTAACATCAAATAGCACATTAAAAAAAGGACTAACTATCTTAGTTGATTAATGAGATGGAGTAATTCTATTTTGATACTTCATAACCTATATGCTTATCCTTTTTCAAGTCTCGAAACCTTACAGGTTTTTAAAACCTGACAGGTTTGGAAAACAATAAGTGATTACTGTTTAACACTAACTTCAAATAGCACATAAAAAATGCCTAACT
>CANCJZ010000251.1 GCA_947378465.1 Flavobacteriaceae bacterium | reverse complement strand
GTCATTCCATTTAAAATTAATGGTTCATTCAAAGTTAAATCAAATGTAGCAGAACCTACACCACACAACGCTAAGGTTGTTGGTACACCTAAAGTCAATCCCGGAATATGTTCTACAGTGGTACAATCCGTTTGGGTACATCCTCCAGGGTAGGTCAATGTTACGCAATAGGTCCCAGCCTGATCCATATCATAACTATATGAATTAGCCCCTGGAATTAGATTGCCATCCAACGTCCAGCTATAAGTAACCCCAGAAATAGGAACTGTTCCTGCTTGAACTGTTACAACTGAAGATCCACAAACAGCATTTGGTCCTGTAAAGTCATCTAAACCATTGTATGTTCCTGTACCACCGATTGTTGCCGTTCCAATATCAAAACTTCCGCCGCCCAGAAAAACAGCAGAATCATAACTATTATCATTTCTATCGGCAACAACAAGTTTTATATGATATACATTATTTGGAATTACAGTTGCACTAGCAGTCATTTGAATAGTTTCACCATTAAAATTAGTAGCTGCTGTAGCAGCATTACCTGCCCCATTATAATTTCCAAAATAAGTAGGATTTACCGAGGCACATGCTGTATTGTAGGTATTGTCTCTGATAGTAACAACCGAAATTGGTGTAGTTGTACTAGGGATTAATGCTAAGTTAGTTGGCGCTGAACCAGCTGTGATATTAGTTAAGAAAAAGGCAAATGAATCTGAATAATCACATTGAAAAGTACCATATTCCTCAGAAGCAAAAAGGAAATCAAAACTCATTGTACTTGTCAAGGGAGTAAAATCAAATTCTAAAACTGTAGCATCGTTATAATCCGTTAACCCGGGATCAATTCCTAAACCACTTATATAATTAAATAAATCAGCATCTCCAGGCCATACCCCATTCCCTTGGGTTGTTAAATTTGGCCCAGGGGCTTGAGTAACATCTCCAGTACTTAAGATTACTCCGGAGGATAAAGGAAAGTTTGGATTGGTATTGGTAAAGTACCCTATCCCGTTTGTAAAACCAAAATCTGTTCCGGTGCTCCAAGAAATGTTAGATATAGTTCCAACACAAGAAGACCCACCTCCTCCGGGTGGAGCGGCAAACAATACGTCTTGAACCAACTGCGGCACAGTATATGTAGAAGTATTCACTACAATAGGTTGCGAAAAGGAATTATATCCAATCAAAAACAATAAAAAAGTGAGTAATATTCGCTTCATAAATATGGTTTTTTCGGCATGTCAAATTTAAAAAAAAACAGCTCGATATGTTAATTTGTTGTTTAAATCTCCAAATATAAGTATTCATAGAAAATAAGTTTGTTAAATTTGCAAAAAAATGCACTAGCGCTATGAAAATCACTATAAAAGAAACCCAAAATCCAACTATTTTAAAATTTGAATTTCCAGATTTCATTACTCAAAATGAAAGCTTTGAATATAAAAACATAGATGAAGCTAAAAACTCCCCCTTAGCACAGCAACTTTTTTATTTGCCTTTTGTTAAAACCGTATATATTTCAGGGAATTTTATTGCTGTTGAAAGATTTAGCATTGTTGATTGGAAAGATGTTCAAGAAGCTGTTTCAGAACAAATTGAAAATTATATATCAAAAGGTGGAGTGGTAGTTTTACCAAGTGAAAACATTATTAAAAAACAACCTATTAGTGTTTATGGAGAAACTACTCCAAATCCTGCTTCTCTTAAATTTGTTGTAAACAAGGCTTTAACCAAAACAGCTGCAGAATTCAAAAACATAGATGAAGCAACTCCTTCCCCTTTGGCTATAGAGTTGTTTAAATTTCATTTTGTAAAAGAGATTTTTATTGCTGAAAATTATATCTCAATTACCAAATACGATAGTATTTCTTGGGAAGAAATTACTTTAGAACTTCGTACTTTTATTAAGCAATTTATTGAAAATGGAGGTATTGTTTTGGACGAAACAAAAATTGTAAATGATGTAAAGCATGAGAAACAGCAAATTAAAAACTTTGACAATCTCGATACAACTTCGCAACAAATCATCAATATATTAGAAGAATACGTAAAACCTGCTGTTGCAGCGGATGGCGGCAACATTCTTTTTGATTCATATAACGAAACTGAAAAAAGAGTTAAAGTAGTGCTTCAAGGAGCTTGTAATGGATGTCCTTCCTCTACTTTTACATTAAAAAGTGGCATCGAAAATATGTTGAAAGACATGTTAAATGATAAAGATATTATTGTGGAAGCAATAAATGGATAACAATATTAAAATTAAAACAATTAACTTTAAGCGTCCGAAAACGGACGCTTTTTTTTTAACTTGACATGAACGAACTTCAATACGAAACTAGTCCTTACTTACTTCAACACGCCAATAATCCTGTGCATTGGAAAGCTTGGAACCAGAACTCATTATCACAAGCGCTAATCGAAAACAAGCTCATCATCATAAGTATTGGATACTCTGCTTGTCATTGGTGTCATGTAATGGAACATGAAAGCTTTGAAGACAATGATGTTGCACAAGTAATGAATAGCCATTTTATCAATATCAAAATAGATCGAGAAGAACGTCCTGATATTGATGCTGTATATATGAAAGCCGTACAAGTAATGACAGGTCAAGGTGGTTGGCCCATGAATGTAGTAGCGCTACCTGATGGGCGACCAATTTGGGGCGGAACTTATTTTAGAAAAAACGACTGGATAAAATCGCTTGAAAAGCTGCAAGAAATCTATATACAAAACCCTCAAACTATAGTTGATTATGCGCAACAATTGCATGAAGGTTTGCAGTCGTTAAGCATCATTCCTACAACAAAAGTTTCAATAAACTATGACTTTGATATTCTTGAAAAATTAGTTCAAAAATGGCAAAAAAGTTTCGATGGGGAATTTGGCGGCATGGCAAGAGCACCTAAATTCATGATGCCAACAAATTATGAATTTCTATTGCGTTATGGGTATCAAACTAAAAACAAAACGATAGTCGATTTTGTGAATTTAACGCTTACAAAAATGGCTTACGGAGGTTTGTTCGATACCGTTGACGGAGGTTTTTCAAGATATTCTGTCGATATGAGGTGGCATGTTCCTCATTTTGAAAAAATGTTATACGACAATGGTCAATTGATTTCGCTTTATGCTAATGCGTATAAACTCACCCATAATTTGCTTTACAAGGAAATCATAGAAAAAACATTGACTTTTGTAGAAAAAGAATGGCTAACAAAAGAAGGTAGTTTTTATTCTGCTTTAGACGCTGATAGTTTAAATACTGAATGTCAACTCGAAGAAGGAGCCTTTTATGTGTGGACTACTCCCGAGCTAGAAGCACTTTTACAGGAAGATTTTGAGCTGTTTTCAAACTTGTTTAATATCAATACCTTTGGTCATTGGGAACATGGAAATTACGTCTTAATTCAAACTGAACCACTGAGCAAAATTGCTCTTGCACTTAGTGCCAAAGCAGAAGATTTAGCTGAAAAAAAGAAAAAATGGGAACGAATCCTTTATTTGGAACGAGCAAAAAGAAGTAAGCCTAGATTAGACGACAAATGCATAACCTCTTGGAATGCGATGATGCTAAAAGGATATGTAGATGCCTACAAAGCATTAGGAGAGAAACGATATCTAGATATCGCCCTTAAAAATGCACATTTCATCCTAAACAATCTATGGAGTTCGGAAGGTAATTTATACCGAACCTATAAAAATGGGAAAGCTAGTATAAATGGATATTTAGAAGATTATGCTCATGTTATTCAGGCATTCATTTCTTTGTATCAAGCCACTTTAGATGAAAGTTGGTTATCCAATGCAAAACAATTAATTGATTATTGTTTTGATTTCTTTTATGACGAACATACTACTTTCTTTTCTTTTACCTCAAAAAACGATTCAGCATTAATAACTCCACATTATGAAACGGAGGACAATGTGATTCCGGCTGCTAATTCTGTAATGGCTAATAATCTTTATTATTTGAGCATCTACTTTAACCATAATTATTATGAAACTATTGCACAACAAATGCTGGAGGATGTATTTCCAATGATTGATTACCCATCTGCATATTCTAATTGGTTAACCTTGTTTATGAATTTATCTAGTCAAAATAAAGAACTAGCCATTTGTGGTGAAGACGCCTTGTCTTACGCAAAAAAAACAAATCAAAACTATTGGCCTAATATCGTATTAGCTGGGACAAATGTTGACTCAAAGCTGCCTTTTTTAGAAAATCGCTATTATGCTAGACAAACGTCATTTTACCTATGTCAAAACAAAACTTGTGCAATTCCAAAAACTAATTTTGATGAAATCACAAGCGAAATAACCTTAGTAAATTAGATATTAAAATAAGAATAACTAAAGCTGTTAAAAACATCACAAATCAGCAAAA
>CANCJZ010000250.1 GCA_947378465.1 Flavobacteriaceae bacterium | reverse complement strand
AATAAATACTATAAATGAGTTAGATTTGGGAATATTTATTTCGAATAAATGTGAGATGCAACCCTTGAGAACGACACTGCAAACGAAAAACAACAGAAATTGAAACGTAAAGGAAAAATAATACTACTGTGTTTATTATTATTGCTGACAGCAGGACTAATTGCATTTACAACAAGCAAAAGCTCAATTGACGATCAAATTTTATCCTATACTGTTGACACTAAAGCTCAAAACTTACAATTGTTTTGGAAAAATGATAAAGGGGAAGCGCTGAAAAGCATTCAAAATTTGAAGAACTATGTTGAGGGTAAAAACTTGTGCTTGACTTTTGCAATGAATGGTGGGATGTATAACAAAGACTTTTCACCTCAAGGCCTTTTTATTCAAAACAAAAAAACGCTTGCTGTTATAGACACAGCAGACGGAAACGGAAACTTCTATTTAAAGCCCAACGGTATTTTCTATCTTACCATTGACAACACTCCAAATATTTGCAAAACGACTGACTTTATCGATAATGGTAAAATAAAATATGCTACTCAATCAGGGCCAATGCTAGTTATTGACGGACAAATACATTCTGCATTTAAAGAAGGCTCAACAAATATGAATATTAGAAATGGCGTTGGTATTTTGCCAAACAACAAAGTAGTCTTTGCAATGTCAAAGACTGAAATTAACTTTTATGACTTTGCGAAATACTTCCAAAGTTTAGGTTGCAAAAACGCTTTGTATCTTGACGGTTTTGTATCAAGGACGTATTTACCAGAAAAAAAATGGACACAAACAGACGGTACTTTTGGAGTTATAATTGGCGTAACTAGCAAGTCACATAAATGATTCACTATTGAACGAAAAGAAGGCAGCAGAAAACGGTACTTTAGTGAAATTGGAATTATTATTTGGTGATTTTATTTTAATTATTTTTAGAAAATAATAGAGGAACAAACATTCAAATATAAACATTATATAGTTAGATTGAGGATAATGGGTATTATGTATAAACGTGTTAGCAACAATTTTATGAAAACTGGAATTAAGATATTGTGCTTTATTACTTTTTGTAATTTATTCCAAACTAAATTGGTTGCTCAAGTTTGTTCAAAAAAATTGCCAGTTCCAGATAAAACCTTTTTGAATAATATTAAAAATTCTGATAAAGCTGAAATAGAATATTTCGAAAAATATTTTGGAGGTAGGGCTAACTCTACAGAAAATAATAACGAGTGCAAAAAGACCTATAATTTTAAAAACGGAATTGTTTATAAACGAGAGGAATGTTCAAAATCAGAAATTGAAGGTTTTATATTTTTTCCTGGTTATTGTAAATATGAACTTGTGAAATATGTTGAATGGTTTTTCAAAACCGAATGGAATTCATGGAATAACGACAAAACCAGTTATCAACCTACAGAAAATGGAGATGCAGGATGTTACATTGAAATAAAACAATATAAAAAAGGTTTATATATTAAATACATTTGTAGCGAATAAAAATGGTTGCTAAACGCCATTGCAGTTGCAGATTTAGGATTACTTAAAGTTTGTTTGGAGGTGAAGTGAATTTATTATTTTTAGGAACTAAGAGCAAAACAAATATTCACATAAAAGCTAGTTGCGCAACATAATTTGATATCGGTATAAATGACAAAACTCATCAAAATACTATTTCTACTTTCACTTGGAATCGCAAGTGCACATACAAATGTATTGTTCGAAAAATCATATGGAAACGTGAATTTAATCTCGTCAACACCCTATTATACTGAAGACATAAACAAAAATATAATTACCGCTAAATATGCTGAATTACTTCTAAAAGAACTTGATTACAATGAAACTATTCATCTATGGCTTTGGCCGGATAGAGCGGTAACATTTCAAGCTTATTTCGGGAATGAGGAAAGTGAACATAAAGGCTTGAATATTTTTATTTCAGAAAAAGAAACTGATATATCCAAAACCTTAAATTTAATTGAAAATGTAGTTTTAAATCTGAAATCACTTGATAAAGTTAAAGACAAGTTTTCGAATTGGTACCATTCAAAAAATTCAAAACTTGTGGAAACTATTCTTCTCAATAAAATATATCGGCCAAAGGATGTTCCGGAACTACTCTCTAGAGAATTTTTCGATTACTATTATGAGAATGGTGCTTATCACATTTTGAGTTATCAAAATTATGAAGTTATTGAAGTAGCGCAATTGAACAAAATTTTGCAGTTTTCAAACCCAACTCAAAGTTTACTGTTCGTTTTCACTGAAACAAATTCTTTGACTGTTATAAAAGCAGACTATAAATATGATGGAACTAAATATAATGCAACAGCTGAAAGCGTTAAGTTTGACTTTGAGCCAGAATCGGAATATTCTTTTAGACCCTATACCTTTAGATTATTAGGTCAAAAATACATTACTATTGAAAGTATATTTGGAGATAAAGTTTCACTCTATACTATTCAAAAAAAGAAATTAACTCAAGATTTGCTTAGGAAGCTTGAGGAATAATTAGGCTGCATAACAGTGGTTTAAGAAATTGAGGCGTTTCTGGCTTTCTTTAAAGTTTATTTGCCGGTCCAACTTTTTCTTTTATATAATGGATTCGGAATGGAATTATCTTTAAATAAGTTTTTATAAAATTCTAAGGGATTATCAAAGACTGAAATTTTAGTAGGGTAACGATAATAAGAAATCAAATTAAAACTTGTGGTTCCATAGGTTGTCAAAATATAAACATTAGAGAATTTGGAAAAACTATTATCGGGATATTCTTCATATATTAATTCGCTTCCTGCAATAATATCGGCATTATCGGCATTTATAATAATATTGGGCGTTGAAAATATCATCGGTGCAACCCGTTCAAAAATATCTTTATAAAAGATAAGTTTATTTTTCTTTTTACTTACTCCCCATAATGCAATTCGAGAATTTTGAATAGGGAAAGTGAAATACACTTCGGTACTATCAATCCTATATACATTGGTTGGTGATTTTGTATTAATTGAATTTTTACTATACACCATAATTGGTTTAGTCGATTTTGAAATAGTATCCAATAAATCAATATCCTCATATTTGCTTATTCCACTAACCGACCCCCAATTAACTTTAATTTCTCCTGTTTTCAAACCATAAACAACAAAATTTAGATTATTAATTGTAGTGTCAATTAACTTTACTTCAGTTGGATTGCTATGTTTAGAATTTGATTCTAGTGTTTGACTACTAGAATTCAAATGAAAAATAAGTAATAGAAAAGTAAAAATGAATGGTTTGTTTAATGTGATCATATATTTATTTTTAATACGGAATCATAGGTTGCTTTTCTTTACATTTCATCCAGTAATAAGGATTAATATTCCAAAAACCTATATGTCTTTACAATCCTTGGCTTATATTAGCTTGTAAACAAATCTAATAAAAATCACTAAAAGAATAACTCCTATTTAATAATAAAATGGAAACCGTATCTTTGAGATAAGTTAGCAATTTCCAATGGAAAACAAGCAGTACTTGAGAAAACACTTTTAATTAAACACACTTACCTAATGAATAAAATCAAATTAATAATCGCCCTTCTTTTTTTCGTGCCAACAATGGTTTTTTGCCAAAGCACTTCACCCTTTTCGATTGCAAAAACAAGTACTGGCGAAATAAAAATCCCTGGTAATTGGGAGGAATTGAATACTGTTGAAGATTCCGGACAGACTTATTATAAAAATAAAGAAGGAGTAATAATCGCTGTAGCCAAAAATCCAAAAAAAGCGTATCCGTTTTTTTTAAAAAATAAAAGTGATTTTGAAAACGTCAAATTATTCTATGTTTGGGACTCTGATTATATGAAAGAAAGTAAATATAAAACTGATTTTATTAAAGAAGATTCTAAATCAGAATATGTTATTTGGAAATATAATTCGGGTAAACTTGACAATGTTTATTTGTTTGGTTCGATAAAGGACAATTTTCTTAATCTGCTTGTTTATACAAACGATTGGACAGAAAAAGAAAAGATTACTTTTTTAGAAAGTGTTTATAAATTAAACAAATAACTATTCCGTTTGTAAGCTTACTTTCTAATATCTAATCGGATAATACTCGTTAGGAAAATAACAATCGATAAATTAATTTTGATACTGAAAAAAACTTAGTGATGATTCCTTTTCAAATACTTCTCATTTTACTGCTTTCCTTTATTGTAATAAAGAAGATAAAGTCTGCAAAGAAGAAAACTGATTTAAATACCAATAATACAATAGCTCAAGAAAAGGATTCTAACATCATTGTAACAGAAGATCCCGAATACTTAGAACTCATCTCTTACACCGCTTCAAAAGGAACTCCTAAAAAAGGAAAAAGAATTAAAGCCGTAAAAAAACAAATCAATAATC
>CANCJZ010000249.1 GCA_947378465.1 Flavobacteriaceae bacterium | reverse complement strand
AGTGATTTTTTTTTGATTTTTTTTAGTATGCTTTTGCAAATAACACTCTACCAGCAGATTTAGCCCCTGAAAAAAAACACACCCCTTCTTCATTTTTTCTATCCAAAGGAATACAACGAATAGTAGCCTTAGTTAAATCTTTGATTTTTTCTTCTGTCTCAGCAGTTCCATCCCAATGTGCCGAAATAAACCCACCTTTATTTTCTAATACTTCTTTAAATTCTTCGAAGGAATTCACATCTGTAATATGTGTATTTCTATAATCTAATGCTTTTTTAAATAAATCTTCTTGAATGGTCTCAAGCAATTCACTGATACGCTCTACTATTCCGTCCTTCGAATATACCTCTTTAGTCAATATATCTCTACGAGCTACTTCAAAAGTACCATTCTCAAGATCTTTCGGCCCAACAGCAATTCTAATTGGCACTCCTTTTAATTCCCATTCTGCAAATTTGAAACCTGGCTTCTGAGTAGTTCTATCGTCGTATTTAACCGAAACACTTAATTTCCTAAATTGAGCAACTAAATCATTTACAACTTTAGTGATGCTTTCAAACTCTTCTTCCGTTTTAAATATAGGAACAATCACTACTTGTATTGGAGCTAAATTTGGAGGCAACACCAATCCATTATCATCTGAATGAGTCATTACTAAAGCGCCCATCAATCGAGTTGAAACTCCCCAAGAAGTTCCCCAAACATATTCCTGTTTTCCTTCTTGATTAGCAAATTTTACATCAAACGCTTTAGCAAAATTTTGTCCTAAAAAGTGAGATGTACCAGCCTGCAAAGCCTTACCATCTTGCATTAAAGCTTCTATACAATACGTTTCCTCTGCTCCAGCGAAACGTTCCGTTTCCGTTTTCAAACCTTTAATTACTGGGATAGCCATAAAACTCTGAACAAAATCCGCATAAACATTCATCATTTTTTCAGACTCAATTATAGCTTCATTTTTAGTAGCATGCGCCGTATGTCCTTCCTGCCATAAAAACTCGGCAGTTCTTAAAAACAATCTAGTGCGCATCTCCCATCGAACCACATTAGCCCATTGATTGATTAACAAAGGTAAATCACGATAGGATTGCACCCATCCTTTATAGGTACTCCATATAATAGCTTCACTTGTTGGACGAACAATTAACTCCTCTTCCAACTTAGCATTTGGATCAACCATCAATTTACCAGGACGGTTTTCATCATTTTTCAACCTGTAATGAGTAACAATAGCACATTCTTTTGCAAAACCCTCAGCATTTTTTTCTTCTGCTTCAAACATACTCTTGGGAACAAAAAGAGGAAAATAGGCATTGCTATGACCTGTCTCTTTAAACATTCTGTCTAATTCTGCTTGCATTTTTTCCCAAATTGCATAACCGTACGGTTTGATCACCATACACCCTCTAACGCCTGAGTTTTCAGCTAAATCAGCTTTAACTACTAGCTCGTTATACCATTTCGAATAATCTTCCGTTCTCTTTGTTAAGTTCTTACTCATGATAAATAGTTTGGCATAAAAATTGTTTAACTTATTTTAACTAAATAATTCGACAAAACTAACTATTTTTGTATAGTCCAACAATAAAAATGCTACAGATATGAAAACAATTTTTTTAAACTCTAAAAACATATCCTTATATTCAATATTAGGATTGTTTGCTTTTGTGGTTTCGTCTTGTGGTTCTTACCAAAACTCTTCGTATTACGATAACGATGGAATTTATGGTAGCAATTCTCAAAATCAAAATCAAACGCAACGATATCAATCCAACTCTAGCGGTAAATATCAAGAATATTTTAGTTCGCTTAACAACCAACAAAATCAAGTCTTTACAGATGTTGATAAATATTCATCTTACAATGATACGATCAACAAAAACAACACCAGTGTAGCCAACGGGTACGACAACAACAATGGTGGTTGGGGTTCTAATGCTAGCAATAATAATTCAAATTACAATAATGGTAATGGTGGTTGGGGTTCTAACGTTAGCACAGTCAACAACAACTATTATGGTGGAAATAATTGGGGCTATAGTAACTGGAACAACTACTGGTACGGTAACTATTGGGGCAACAATGGTTGGTATGGATCTGCTTGGTACGGCTATGGTTATCCATATTACGGAATGAACAGTTGGATGTATGGAGGATATTATGGGTTAGGAATGGGATACTACGGTTTCTATCCTAGTTGGTATGGATTTTACAATGGATATTATGGATATGGTTACGGGTATGGGGGCGGTTATGGCTATGGACACAATTACGCCTATTCTCCCGGACATAGAAACAGCTATATTGGCGGCGTTAACAGTTACGGAAGCCCAAATCGTTTCAATGGAAATGTAGGCACTAGAACTTCTTCTTTTAATGGTTCAAGAAGCTATAATAACAACGGGGCAGGCTATAGTAACAATAATGTTCCTAGAAGTTATAGCCAAAATAGTGGCACAAGAGTATATAATAACACTCAAGGTAGTTACCAAAACAATACTCCTAGAGTATACAACAATCAAGGAAACTACCAAAACAATACTCCAAGAGCATACAATAACCAAGGTAGCTATAACAATAGCAATACTCCAAGACCAAGCTATAGTAATGGCAGCGGAAACTACAATGGTGGTGGAGGCCGTGGTGGATATAGTGGAGGCGGTGGTTACAGCGGCGGAGGTGGCGGTGGCTACGGAGGTGGAGGCGGCGGTCGCGGTGGCGGCGGTGGCGGTGGAGGAAGACGTTAATCTGAACTTCACTTTCAATTAAAAAATAAGTTCTATTGATTTGGTTTTCTAATCATTAATAAAGGAACTCCTTTCTGTTTTACGAATCAAAAAAATAAAAAAATGAAAAAGATTTTATTTATTGCTATAGCAGGCTTATCATTAACCCAATTACAAGCACAGGATATTAATGATGCTATGCGTTATGCACAGGACAATCTTTCTGGAACAGCTCGTTTCAGAGCTATGGGAGGCGCATTTGGAGCATTAGGAGGTGATTTATCCGCATTGAATGTGAATCCTGCAGGATCAACTGTTTTTGCAAACAATCAAGTTGGAATTTCATTAACTAATTTCAACACTCGAAATGACTCCAATTATTTTGGAAATAACACTACTGACAAAGACAACAAATTTAGTTTAAATCAAGCGGGAGCTGCCTTTGTATTTGAAAACAGAAATAGTGATTGGTCAAAATTCGCAATTGCAGTGAATTATGATGTTACCAAAAACTTAAGTAGCAATATTTTTTCTGCTGGTTACAATCCAAATAATTCTATTTCGAACTATTTCTTAAGTTATGCTAATGGAGTACCATTAAGTACTGCCAACGGATCAGATTACTATTATGGCGACATGTATTATAACGAACAACAAGCTTACTTGGCATATGAATCGTATTTAATCAATCCTGTTTCAAACACAGCTACAAACACTCAATATACTTCGGCAATACCGAGTACAGGAAATTATTACCAAGAAAATTCAGTTAGAACAGCAGGTTACACAGGAAAAGTATCTTTTAACTTTGCTACACAATACAAAAACAAGCTATCTTTAGGAATTAATCTTAATTCACATTATTTAGATTATAGACAAAATAGCAGTTTCTATGAAAGCAATACTTATATAAACCCTGCGACTGACAACACTAGCTATTCTGTTAAAAGGTTACGTTTCAACAACGACTTATATACTTACGGAAGAGGATTTTCATTCAATTTAGGAGCTATTTACAAACCTGTAAAAGAAGTTCGTTTAGGTTTAGCCTATGAATCACCAACGTGGTTCAAATTAAATGACGAATTAAATCAAAATATTTCTGCGGTAAGCGGAAATGCAGGTGGCGAGTTAAATCCAGATACTGTAAATCCTAATCTTACTGTAATTTTTCAACCTTATAGTTTGCAAACTCCTGGGAAATGGAATGGAAGTTTTGCTTACATCTTTGGTAAAAAAGGTTTGTTAAGTATTGACTATACCTTAAAAGATTATAGCAACATGAAATACAAACCCGTTAGTGACTTTTCAAGCACTAACTATCAGATGGCAAATGTACTGACTAAAACAAACGAAATCCGTATTGGAGGAGAATATAAAATCAAACAATTGAGTTTACGTGGTGGTTATCGTTACGAACAAAGTCCTTATAAAAACGGATATACTATTGGTGATTTACATGCTTATTCTGGCGGATTTGGATTTAATTTTGGTTCCACTAAATTAGATTTAGCATATACTTATTCTAAAAGAGCTTACAACCAACAATTATTCTCTCAGGGTTTGACCGATTCAGCAAAAATCAATTCATTAAACAACAATGTCACTTTAACCTTGTTATTTGAATTATAATAAATAAAGAATTTCACTAAAAAAGCACCTTATCCAAGGTGCTTTTT
>CANCJZ010000248.1 GCA_947378465.1 Flavobacteriaceae bacterium | reverse complement strand
GGCTAAAGAGGTTGCGCCAACAATCGTTGAAGTCACTATATTTTGATGTTGAACAAATCCAAGTGCCATTTCTGTTAAGGTCAATCCATGAGCTGCTGCCAAGTCCTTATACATAGCGGTTACTTTGAAACAGTTTTCATTAGTATATCGCACAAAGTTGGGAAACAATTTCATTCGGGATGCCTCTGGATAACCATTCAAATATTTCCCTGACAAAAAGCCAAAAGCTAATGGGGAATACGCTAACAATCCCACTCCTTCTCGAACACAAAGCTCTGATAAGCCCACTTCAAACAGTCGATTTAACAGCGAATAAGGATTTTGAATAGAAACAATTCTCGGCAATCCATGACGTTCACTCTCTTGTAAAAAACGCATCACTCCATAGGGATTCTCATTCGAAACCCCAATATATTTAATCTTCCCTTCTTTAATCAAACCATCAAAAACACTCAATACCTCATGCATAGAATCCTTCCACTGCAAATCCATTTCCGTCAAACCTCTTTTGCCAAACATATTCATGATGCGTTCTGGCCAATGCATTTGATACAAATCAATATAATCGGTTTGAAGGTTTTTCAAACTCAGTTCCACCGCTTCGTGGATACTCTTTTTAGAAAAGTCCAAAGGTTTTCTAATATACTCCATCCCTCTATTAGGACCTGCAATTTTAGTAGCAATCACTAATTCATCTCTTTTAGAAGCTCCAATCTTTGCAACCCAAGAGCCGATATAACGTTCTGTACTTCCAAAGATGTGTTCGTTGCCTCCTATCGGATACATCTCCGCGGTATCTATAAAATTAACCCCTTGACCTACGGCATAATCCAACTGCGAATGCGCTTCTACTTCGGAATTTTGATTTCCAAAAGTCATCGTTCCCAAACAAATCTTACTAATCTTTACCGTTGTATTCGGTAGTGTTGTATATTTCATATCATTTGAATCTTGAATCGCAAAAGTACAGATTATCAAAGTTAATTTCCAATACTTAATTTCTATCCTCTAGCAAAATTTCTTTAAACTTGGAATTTAGAGTTTTAGAACTGTAATTTGGAATTTAATTTTATTGGAATTTCCCCATAGTGTTGGAATTTGGAATTTAAACTTTGGAATTTAAAGCCTAAACATAGAAATTTGGAATTTAATTTTATTGGAATCTCCCCAAAGTGTTGGAATTTGGAATTTAAATATTGGAATTTAAAACCTTACCATTGGAATTTGGAATTTAATTTTATTGGAATTTCCCCAAAGTGTTGGAATTTGGAATTTGAAAATTGGAATTTAAAACCTTACCATTGGAATTTGAAATTTAATTTATTGGAATTTCCCCAAAGTGTTGGAATTTGGAATTTGAAATTTGGAATTTCAATATTGAGAAGGATTTGCAACAGGGATGGGAGCGATATCCTTTTCCTTTTTTCTTTAAAAAGGAAAAGATATAGCGGACAGCCCGGCCCGAAGGGGTTGCCCTAATTGAAAATAGTACTATAAAAAATGGTTGTACAGACTTATGCTTGTGGTTGTACGAACGAAGGGAAGTACTATTTGAAAATTGAATTAAAAAATCGAATCAAAGCGTAGACAAACAGTATAAAGGTGAGCAGTTGCAAACCCATTGCGATATCTGTAAAGCGCTTTTCGATAAATTTGGCCAGAAATCCTAAGGCAACACTAATTGCGATTAGGAGAAATGGCGAGGAAGATTTGAAAAATGATAGATATTTATTCATAAATCATTATTTAAAGAAACTGTCAACAAACTCAAACTTGTTAAATACTTGCAAATCCTCGATGCCTTCGCCTACACCTATATATTTTACCGGGATTTGGAACTGATCTGAAATACCAATGACTACGCCACCTTTTGCGGTACCATCCAATTTGGTCACGGCAAGGCAACTTACTTCTGTAGCTGCAGTAAACTGTTTGGCTTGCTCAAAAGCATTTTGTCCAGTAGAACCATCTAATACTAATAATACATCGTGTGGAGCATCGCCTACCACTTTTTGCATTACGCGTTTTACTTTAGAAAGTTCATTCATCAAACCTACTTTATTGTGCAAACGACCGGCTGTATCAATGATGACCACATCGGCATTTTGAGTTACGGCACTTTGTAAGGTATCAAAAGCCACAGAAGCAGGATCGCTCCCCATTTGTTGTTTTACAATAGGAACCCCTACTCTATCGGCCCAAATTTGCAATTGATCAATAGCAGCGGCACGGAAAGTATCGGCAGCGCCTAAGACTACATTATAGCCTGATTTTTTGAATTGATAGGCAAGTTTACCAATGGTAGTGGTTTTTCCAACCCCATTGACTCCAACTACCATAATAACATACGGTTTTTTGTTGGCTGGAATTTTGAATTCGGTTTCTTCTCCAGATTCAATTTCAGAAAGTAAACCGGCAATCTCCTCGCGAAGGATTGTATTTAGTTCATCGGTTCCTAAATATTTATCATCAGAAACTCTTTTCTCAATTCTAGTGATAATTTTAAGAGTGGTTTCCACACCTACATCCGAAGAAACAAGAATTTCTTCTAAATTATCTAAAACCTCATCATCCACTTTGGATTTACCCGCAATGGCTTTAGTCAGATTAGAGAAAAAAGAAGTCTTTGTTTTCTCAAGGCCTTTATCTAATGTTTCCTTTTTTTCAGATGAAAATATTCTTTTAAAAAAACTCATTTGTTCAGTATTAAATAAACTAAGTAGCTAGGATTAAGTATTCTAACATAACTACATAAAATCTACGCGCAAATATAAAAATAAAAAAGCTACTTTCAGTACGAAAGTAGCTTTGATATATATTGATTTAAGAATTATTTCTTTTTAAGAAATTCATCCACCTCTTCTGGAGTCATAATACCTTCTACAAAAGTATATGAACCTGTTTTAGGAGATCTAACCATTTTGATTGCTTTAGTTAATCTCTTTGAAGATGTTTGTAACGTTGCTACGGTCTTTTTTGCCATGACTAATAATTATTTAATTTCTTTATGAACAGTCATTCTCTTTAAGATTGGATTAAATTTTTTAATCTCTAATCTGTCTGGAGTATTTTTTTTGTTTTTCTTTGTGATGTAACGAGAAGTCCCTGGAAGACCAGAAGCTTTGTGCTCAGTACACTCTAATATAACCTGAATTCTATTACCTTTCTTTGCCATCTTACTTTATTTTTATAGGATTATGGAATTATTTAATAAAACCATTAGCTTTAGCTGTTTTTAATACAGCAGCCAATCCATTTTTATTGATTGTTTTAATTGTAGATGCAGCTACTCTAAGAGTAATCCATCTGTCTTCTTCAGCAAGATAGAAACGTTTTTTAACTAAGTTTACAGAAAACTTTCTCTTAGTTTTGTTCATAGCGTGAGAAACGTTATTTCCTACCATCGCTCTTTTACCTGTAAGGTCACAAACTCTTGACATTATGCTTTTCTTTTATCGTTATTCAAAATCAGGGTGCAAAGAAACAAAAAAGAAACCTTATACCCAAAATTTTATTGTAGATTTTTTAAAATTTCTTTTTGTAACATTTCAAACGCCTTATTTACAGCTCTATCTATCACTTTTTCACGAGGTTGTCCAAAATTAAATTCTTCTACCACCACCTCATTTGGTGTAGCTAAGGCAATAAATACGGTTCCAACGCTGGCATCGGCCTCTCCTTTTGCCGGTCCGGCATTCCCTGTAGTGGCAATTCCATAGTCGGATTTCATTAATTTCTTAATTCCCAACGCCATTGCTTCCGCTACTTGGGCACTAACTACGGAATGATCTTCAATTAATTGAGGTGACACTCCTAAAACCTCAACTTTAGTCGCGGTAGCATAACTTACTACGCCTCCTTTAAAATAATTGGAAGCACCAGCTACTGAAGTAATGGTTTGTGCTATTTTGCCGCCTGTACAGCTTTCGGCAGTGGAAACGGAAATCCCCAATTGGGTCATTTTTCGTCCCAAAACCACTTCTATGGTTTCATCTTCGTCAAAACCTACAATGATATCCCCTATAATTTGAGTTAATGAGTGTACTTGAGCATCAATAGTATTTTCTAATAATTCCTTATCCGTTCCACGAGCTGACAATCGCAAACGAACTCTTCCTGGAGCAGGGAGATAGGCTAATTTTATAAATTCAGGAAGATTATTCTCCCAATCTTCAATACGTTCTGCCACCAAACTTTCGCCTTGACCATAGGTTAAAATGGTTTTATGCAAAATGTAGGGGCGTTTATATTCGTTGACAATTTTTGGAACAATTTCGTTTTCTACGATGTACTTCATTTCATAAGGAACCCCTGGCAATGAAATATACACTGTGTTTTCTTTTTTCATCCACATTCCAGGCGCCGTACCTACTCTATTAAAAAGTATTTCGCATTTGGAAGGCACTAAGGCTTGATCGCGGTTCATTTG
>CANCJZ010000247.1 GCA_947378465.1 Flavobacteriaceae bacterium | reverse complement strand
TAGATTTTACAAATAATTTGTGATTTTCAAAATTTGAAATCTTTTTAAAAGATTATATTTGCACCACAAACAGACGAACAACAAATATGAAAGCTTTATTAAAAAAATTCGAAGATAAAACACCCGAAATTGTATTCAATTGGAAAGATAGCGAAACCGAGGCCGAAGGCTGGACTGTCATCAACTCCCTACGTGGAGGTGCCGCAGGTGGTGGAACACGTATGCGTAAAGGATTGGACATGAACGAGGTTTTATCCTTGGCTAAAACAATGGAAGTAAAGTTTTCCGTTTCAGGACCCGCTATTGGTGGTGCTAAATCAGGAATTAACTTTGATCCTAACGACCCTCGCAAAAAAGGCGTTTTACAACGCTGGTACAAAGCCGTTTCTCCACTATTAAAAAGCTATTACGGTACAGGTGGTGATTTGAATGTAGATGAAATCCACGAAGTAATTCCATTTACGGAAGAGTGTGGCGTATGGCACCCACAAGAAGGAGTGTTCAACGGTCATTTCAAACCCACAGAAGCTGACAAAATCAACCGTATTGGTCAATTGCGTCAAGGAGTTATCAAGGTAATTGAAAACCCTAAATTCTCTCCAGATGTATTGCGCAAATACACCATTGCCGATATGATCACAGGATACGGCGTTGCCGAAGCGGTACGTCATTATTACAATACTTATGGTGGCGATTTCCACGGAAAAAAAGCCATTGTTCAAGGATTTGGTAACGTAGGTTCTGCAGCTGCTTTTTATCTTGCAGAGATGGGTGTAAAAGTAATTGGAATCATCGACCGTGATGGTGGGGTGATCAATGAAGACGGATTCTCATTCGAAGAAATCAGACGCTTGTTCTTGAATAAAGACGGTAACAAATTGGTAGCGGAGAACATGATCCCATTTGAAGAAATCAACAGCAAAATATGGTCTATTGGAGCTGAAATATTCACTCCCTGCGCGGCCTCTCGTTTAGTTACTAAAGATCAGGTAGATCAATTAATCGGTTCTGGATTAGAAGTCATCTCTTGTGGCGCTAATGTTCCTTTTGCCGATAAAGAAATCTTCTTTGGTCCTATAATGGAAGAAGTCGATCGCAAAATCAGCTTAATCCCTGACTTTATTTCTAACTGTGGAATGGCTCGTGTATTTGCTTATTTTATGGAGAAAAAAGTTCAAATGACCGACGAAGCGATCTTTTATGATACTTCTGAAATCATCAAAAAAGCAATTGAAAAAGCTCACGCCCTGAGTGCTGACAAAAAAAACATCAGCGCTACAGCCTTTGAAATTGCGTTAAAACAATTAGTATAATTGAGAATCACACGCTTATTCAAATCATTCTTTGAAAGTGAAAAAGCAGGAGGATTGATCCTTTTAATAGCCACCCTCCTCTCTTTAGCACTCGCAAATTCTTCCTTTTCGGAAGCCTACCTATCGATTTGGCATCACCCTATTGGGAATCACAATGCCGAATATTGGATAAACGATGGTTTGATGGCAATATTCTTTCTACTTATTGGATTAGAACTGGAGCGTGAAGTCTACGTAGGGGAACTTTCAAAATTCAAAGAAGCCCTACTTCCCTTCTCAGCGGCATTAGGCGGAATGATTGTTCCTGCCGTATTGTATTTAGTTTTTAATTCGGGTACCACTACCCACTCAGGATATGGAATTCCAATGGCAACCGACATCGCGTTCGCCATTGGAATTTTATCATTATTAGGCAACAAAGTCCCTCTATCCCTCAAAGTTTTCTTAACGGCCTTAGCAGTGATTGACGATCTAGGAGCCATCATTATGATTGCTTTATTCTATACCAAAACACTTTATTTTACCAATCTACTAATCTCCCTAGGCATCTTCGGAGTCCTATTAATTCTAAACCGATTAAAAGTAAAAAGCCTTATCTGGTATCTCATAGGCGGCGTTTTTATGTGGTACTTTATGCTGCACTCTGGCGTACACGCAACCATTACCGGAATATTACTCGCCTTCGCTATTCCCTTTGGGGATGGCAACCACAGATCGATTTCCTATCAACTACAACATTGGCTCCACAAACCCGTAGCCTTTGTCATCATCCCCTTATTTGCCTTGAGCAATACCGCTATAATCATTGGCAAAGATTGGATACACGCCTTTACCAGCCATTCCTCTCTTGGAATACTCGCCGGCTTGTGTATTGGAAAGCCACTCGGTATCGTAACCGCATCCTTTATTGCAGTTAAACTCAAGCTTACCGAATTGCCCAAAGGCATCAATTGGAGCCAACTCTTAGGCGTCGGATTCTTAGGAGGTATTGGATTTACAATGTCTATCTTCATTACTTTACTAGCCTTTGACGATCCTGTAATCATCAACAATGCCAAGTTCACCATCTTGATTGCCTCGTTAATCTCGGGGATAATAGGGTTTATTTGGCTCAGCCAAAGCCTTCGTTCCAAAAAGAAATCGACCAACGAATAACAATTTTTACTATATTTCGGCGTTAAAAAGATAAAAGACAAAACCCATGAGTTTAGATTCCTCAGCTGCTGACAAAAGAAAATCGTTTCTTATAGCGACTCTTATCTATGGAGTATTGCTTTTAATCCTATTCTTTATCCGTTTTTGGCCTCCCTCTGATGCCGAATTAGCTCAACTAACCGGTGGCGGCGGTGGCGGTGGCGTTACCATTAACTTTGGCGACAGCGATGTAGGCTCTGGTGCCGACTTCAAAAGTGAAGTATTGGACGTTAAAAACGACGCCAAATCCAAACCCGCTGAATCAACTCCTGAAGAAGACATCCTAGCGCAAGACAACAATGATGCTACCGACGTAGCCATCCCTAAACACGATACACCAAAAAACATTAAACCCGTAGTCAAAAAAACTCCCGAGCCTGTAGTGGTTAAAAAGAAAGCAGACAATTCCGCTACTTCCGCCCTTAACGATTTGATACACGGCAAAAGCAAAGGTGGTGACGGCGACGACAATGAAGCTGGCAACAAAGGCAAGTCCAATGGCAAATTAAACTCAAAAGGCTATTATGGCGATGGTGGTGAAGGTGGCGGCGAAGGCGGTGGCAAAGGAACCGGTAAAGGCAAAGGTAAAGGCCCTGGTGAAGGTGATGGCGAAGGCGGTGGAAAAGGTAATGGCAAAGGACCTGGCGCAGGCTATTTCCTTGGCGGCAGAAAACCTATTGAATCCCCAAAACCAAATTACAATTGTGGCAATGAAAGTGGACTCGTAATCGTTCGTGTTTTTGTAGACAAAAACGGTAATGTAATCAGTGCCATTCCAGGCGTAAAAGGAACCAAAAACCCAAACAGTTGCCTATTAGCTGAAGCCAAAAAAGCCGCACTAAAAACCAAATGGGAACCTAGCCCTGACGGCACCGAAAAACAAGAAGGCACAATCGGCTATAACTTTACGATTAGGAACTAATTAACGCATTAAGCAATAAGCATTAGGCATTAAGCTATCGGAGTCTTAATGCCTTTTGTTCGTTTTAACTCTATCCTTATTTAATAAATACGTATTAATCACAAAGTAACTATTAATAACAAACACTTATTAACTATAACAAACCAACCACAAAACAACCACAACGGCTTATTACCTAATGCCTATTGCCTATTATTGTCTATAACAAACTAACGCAAAACAACCACAAAGTAACCACAACGGCTTATTGCCTAATGCCTATTGCCTAATGCCTTAAAAGTGCGTGCCCCTTCGGGTCGGGCTTTCCGCTTCAATCTTTTGTTTTTTTAAGAAAAAAAACAAAAGGATTTCCGCTGCAATCCCTCACGCGGAATCCCATTTCATAAGATGATTTTTACACAATAGAATAATCATCCTATTAAGAACTATTTTAGCCAATAGGTAGCACATTGAATAGTATTAATTTTATCCAACAAGTAGTATATTGAATAAAAAATTGAAGTTAGATACACACGACATTTGTCTGCCGCCAATTTACAACAACATGATGTCGCCCGATATTTGCCTCTCGTCAAATTGCAACAGCCCAATGCAGCCTGACATTTGCCTCTCGTCAAATTACAACAGCCAAATGTCGCCCGACATTCACCTCTCGTCAAATTGCAACAGCCAAATGTAGCCTGACATTAGCTTCTCGTCAAATTACACCGCTAAATATAGCCTGATATTAGCCCTCAAAAAGTTATAAAACCTTGGCTAAGGCAATTAATACCCTAAAAAATCACCAACAAATATCCTTCTCCACAGGTTTTGGACTTGAACCCTGTAAACCCCCGTAAAAACAAGACATAAAAAAAACTCCAACATTTCTGTTGAAGTTTTTTGTGGGCGATGAGGGGTTCGAACCCCCGACCCCCTCGGTGTAAACGAGGTGCTCTGAACCAGCTGAGCTAATCGCCCGATAAGGTTAACTATCAGTATGTGATAAAAGTGGTGGGCGATGAGGGGTTCGAACCCCC
>CANCJZ010000246.1 GCA_947378465.1 Flavobacteriaceae bacterium | reverse complement strand
CATTTTCCAATTTGAAATATCATTAAAAACAGATGCTGGTAAACTGTATGATTTACCACCATATCGAACAGATTTGCCTTCTGAATTAATTATGGAATTTTTAAAATTCCTATAAATACCAGCTTCAATGTAAATAGCTTTATATTCTTCAAACTTGTTGTGTGGAGTTCCATTTGGCGAGTTTAAACCCCATGCAAGAAAATCGATTCCATCCCATTTTGTAGCTCCATTTGAAAAATCTATTCCTCCTAACACAGCATTTAATGCTGCTTGCATACCATACTTAGAATTGTTATTATGATCAGTAGAATTACCTCCATTGTTATAACCAAAGATACCTTCTGTTTTTAAAGTGTTTTCAATTGTTTTATTTTTTAAATTTGCTATATTACTAATTGAAGAAGCCAATCCAAAAGATTCTTTCCAATTGCCACTAGACTCTTCAGCTACAGTGTTTGCCAATTGATTTAATGTAGAGTTTGATACACTTAATTCTCTAACATTACTAAAAGTTCTATCAGCATTTCTTGATGTTGAATAATATGCTTTATCATCATTAATGACATCATTACCTATATGCTCTCCTTTAAGTTTATATGTCTCCATCTAACATCCCTGTCGGATTTTTTTACTTGCTCTCGTTTGTGGGCACGGTTGGTCTTATGTAAACTTTTTCAAACTCACTTATAAGTTGTTTTAATAATTCTATTGAATGAGCATCATCATTACTATACAACCTAATTATTCTGTCATAATTGAACTCTTCAAAATGCTTTTTTGAAAATTTATTAATTATAAAATCATTAAAATTATTCAAGTAATCTCTTAAAATGTTTTCATCCCTACCTAATAAATATCCAGTAAAAAAAACATAAAAAAGTTCTATGTTGTGAATTGAAAACATTGCGGGTCTTTTTAACACATAATGTAATAAATTTAAATCTTCTAATTTCATTGATTCTTCCATTTTAATTTATTTTTTAGCAGATTCAAATAATTTTTCTCCACTTATTATTTTTCCTGTTTTTAGTATTTATTCCTTCCAAACCTTTAATATTTTAAAACTCCTTTTGGAAATAAATTATCAAAAAAATAGTTTTTATTATCAATTACTTTTTCAACAAACTGATGCAAACAGGCATTATTGATATTCGAGCAACTGCAACTTAAGTAAAATTACCTGCATCACGAGCAGAAACATATTTTCCAAATAATTTCATTATTAATCAATATGATTAATGTTTTTTAATGAATCAATAGTCTTTCTAGTATACTTTTCTAGTAAAAATGTTTTTTTAGAAAAATTAATATTAATTTTTCTATCCTTGTCATATGGACATCCACTTGTGATTAAGGAAATATTTTCAATGATACATTTTTCGTTTAAAATTTTCACATGTATTTCATATTTAAAATGGCATGATTGTCCTAGTTCTTTTTCTAATATAAATCCGTTATTCTCTTTTTTAATTAATTCTGCTCCAAGAGCTCCAAGCCCCATTTCATTAGTAATTACATTTTCAAAAAGAAATTTCTTTTTATTTGACAAAGTAATCAGCAATAATCTATTATCAATTAATTCATCTTGTTTTATTTCGCATCTTGAAGAAGGCACTAGTGTTAATGGAGATAAAATTGCAATAGTATCTTTTATAAAATCTTTGTCAATATCAAAAATTTCCTCATCTGAAATATCATAAAAATCTGAAATGACAAATCCATACTTATATTTATAATTTAGTGAATTTTTATAACAAAGAGAGGTTTTATTTAAATGAGTAGGTTTAATTGTGTCATTCGTCTTTTCTTTAATATTTATCAAGTCAGCCTTATTGTTTTTACAACTAATTAGAAAAACAAATAGAATTAGAATTATTTTATTTAACTTCATTTTTTCCCCAAAAACCTAGATCTATCTTGTTACCATTCTTTTTTATCAACATTTAATTATTTACCATCAGTTGCTACTTGTTTAAATAATGCGAAGTTGCTTCTTATGTATTAATTTCTACTTGCTCATTACCAGATTTTACTTATTAGTGGTTAATTAAACTTAATATTATTTGGTAACTTTAACTTAATTCTAGAGATATTAAACTCTTCAATACTCAATGGACCTAAAACAATATTACTATCTTTTACAATTATCCAATAGTAGTATTCATTTGTACCTTTATTGTATTTATAATCCAAATCATACAAAGGATCTTGTGGTATTTTTGGTTTTTGCTTTGCTATAATGAAATTATCATCATAATGATATTCTAAAACAGTTGCAGGTATTTCTCTTCCATTTGCTTTTTTACAAAGTATGTCTTTGATTGATTCTCCTTCATTTCTATAAAAATAACCGTCTCCTAAGTTTTCAGTACTATCATTAAAACTGCAATTATGAAAGATTAAAGTTAGAAATAAAATAGAAAATAAATAAATTAAAAATGTTTTCATTACTGTTACTTTATCCAAGGTAGTATTGGTGTTAATTTTTTGCTTCCATAAATGTTAATTTCGAATTTTTGTCCTTCACCAGCAACTTTTCTGCCAATTTTGGTTTCAGCATTTCTTGTCCAATTTAATGGATTCCATTGATTGTGCATATCAAAATCATATTCATCTGCATAAGCTCTTACTTGATGGTTTGGATACCTTTTTAATGTGATATTACCGTAAACTAGACCATCATTAATTGAATTGCTATTAATAAGTAGATTATAACTGTCCTTATCGTCAACGAAATTTTCACCTAAGGAAAATATCCCAGATAAATCAATTTTGTCTAATGATGTAAATATGGGCTGTCCATTTCCTTCTCGATACCATTTATTTGCTTCAGACAAAGTTAAGTATCCATCATAATCTGGTCTATTTTTTAAACTACTATAATGTTTTAAAATTTACTTGTTGCATTTCCTCCTTTTAGTCCTTCAAATCCAATGCTTTTGCTTAATGCTTCTTCGTGAGACATTCCTTGTTTGAAATCATTTTTATTCATTATAATTGCTTTACCTTTCAAACCATTATCATCAGTTCCCAAAAATTGTCCATTTCTTCCATAAATTGGTGATGTTGATTCATTCCCATCCGGATCCACCATATTCACTGGATTCCCCAAACAATAATTATAAGGCCCCGCATTCGGACTTTTCTCCGCCATTGCATCCACACTCAACCACACACTCCATTTAGGATCATAATTTTATAAAAAAGCATTTGTAAATATTTACAAACAAATAACTATTAACCTATTAAAACAAACTTTTTGTATTTTTTCAAATATTTGAAATAATAAAAACTATGATTACCTCTAACATTAAAATCACATTTTAATCCTTTTTTTATGAATATTATATTATCAAAATTCCAAATTGATATTTCGTTTTTATCACTATTAACAATTACATAATATTTTATTTGCATATATCCTGGTGCATCCTTGAAAAGGAATTCAGCAATAAAACATTTTCCATAATTTTCCATAATTTTATTTGTTAATGAAAAAGTATAATTGTTTTTTTCAAAAAAACCAGGAAGTTTACAAATATTGCTTTCGAAAAGAATTCTTTCATAAAAATGTTGATTAACAAGCATATCCTTTTTTAAATCGTTTGTATTAAAAAAATATATAAATTCACTCAAAAACTGATTATTTTCAATTTTCTCTTTATTCAGGGAATAGATAACATTCTCTTTTTTAATAAGATTATTTAAAAAAACTTTTTTTGTAGAATCAATTGCTTTAACACTATCTTTTATTGCTTTATTTTCTATTTTATTTAATTTGTTGTCAATTTTATCTTTCTTGTAGCAACTAAGAATATTAAATATTAGAAATAAATATAGAGGGAATAACTTAAATTTCATTGTTAATAATTATTTTTAGTTGGTTTTGTTGAATTATTTTTCATTTCAAAAACATTCTTTGAATAATCTTTGAATTTGTTATTATATTTCTGAGTTGCATTTTCCCAAGTTGAACCTCCATCCCATAATGTTTTACCGTCATTTGTTTCTAATCCCTTTTGATACAAAATTCCAATTCCTGCTTTAATACTTAGTCGAGGAGAAGGGGTTTTGCCTTTTGACAATCCGAATTGTTTTTTACTATCAGACCAATCATTAGACTTTTCATTATAATATACATTTGATTGCATTATATCTGAAAATGAACAATTCTGACAAAGTGTTGAATTATCAGTTCCCATATTTGTTTCTCTCATAATTATTGCTTTAACAAGTGTTGGGTCTAAATCAGGTATTGTACTTGGGTCTTCAATTAATTTTCCATTTGTATGTGTTGGGGTTATTCCATTATTTTTATTCTTATTAAAAATAAAAGTTTGTGCTGCAATTTCATAATCAAACTTTTGATAAGCAGGAGAAGTTGTGTCGGAATTCCCTTTGTTTTTAATAATATTTGGCATTGGAGCTTCAGTATATGATATATTAGATCTTGTAAAATCTATATTCCCATCTTCTACATAAGTTTTAAATA
>CANCJZ010000245.1 GCA_947378465.1 Flavobacteriaceae bacterium | reverse complement strand
TCTTCTGAAAATTCAGGAATCACAAAGGGATGTTGCTTTAATAAGATGGAGGAATCAGGTTTTAAAAACACTACAGGCTCCTCAGGACGTTCGTTTTGAAGCTCCTCAATATGCTTAACATAATTTCTCCCTATGCAAATAATCTTCATCGTTCTTAAAAAAGCAAATTAACAATCTTTATTTAGTTCCTTAACTTAATTTATTATTAAGTTTTCTCAATTTGATACCCGTCAAAACTTTTTTAGTATACAATGGAAAATCGGCACCTTGAATCCAACCAAAATAACCTGGTTCTTTCTCTAATACGTCTTCTACTAACTGTCCTTTGTTTTTTCCAAAAGTAAAAATCTCTTTACCATCTGCATTTAATGCTATAAAACCAGCAAAATCTACAGATTTTTTTCGGGTAGTATATTCAGACAACAATTTCATATCGTTTTCCAAATCAGTATAACGATCCAATTGTGCTTTTAGAATTTCATAAGTCGCCATCGTATCGGCTTCCGCAGAGTGCGCATTTTCTAAACTCTCATTGCAATAAAATCGGTAAGCAGCACTAAGGGTACGCTCTTCTTTTTTATGGAAAATAGTTTGAACATCTACAGAGACTCTGTTTTTCATATCAAAATCTACTTCCGCACGCAACAATTCTTCCGCTAATAAAGGAATATCAAATCGGTCAGAATTGTATCCTGCCAAATCCGAATCCTTGATCATATTGTGAATTTGGGTTGCCAATTCTTTAAACGTAGGTTCATTGGCTACTTTCTCATTACTGATTCCGTGAATAGCTGTAGATTGAGGTGGAATTGGAATAGTAGGATTGACCAACCAGGTTTTGCTTTCTTTGTTTCCGTTAGGATACACTTTAAAGATCGAAATCTCTACAATTCTATCTTTTGCAACATCAACCCCTGTAGTTTCAAGGTCAAAAAAGCAAATTGGTCTATTTAATTTTAATTCCATCATCATTTATTAGGGGACAAATATAAAATATAGATGTTACCGTTAATCGATATTTTGATTTTTATTAAAAAAAAACGAGGGTAATTTTATGATAATTGATTTACAGCACTATTAAAACAAAAAAAGGCGCCCTATAATGGACGCCTTTATATTTACCTATTATTAATACTCTCTATTCACATCAAATGCCTCTAGATAGTCGGCTACTCTTTTTACAAAGCTTCCTCCTAATGCACCATCTACCACTCTGTGGTCATAACTGTGCGACAAGAACATTTTTTGACGAATACCTATAAAATCTCCGTCTGGTGTTTCAATAACTGCAGGCACTTTTCTGATTGCCCCAAGCGCTAAAATACCTACTTGTGGTTGATTGATGATTGGTGTTCCAAACACCGAACCAAAAGTACCAACATTGGTAACAGTATACGTTCCACCTTGAGTATCGTCTGGTTTTAATTTACCAGCTTTAGCGCGATTTCCTAAATCGTTAACCGCTTTAGCCATTCCAACCAAGTTCAATTGATCCGCATTTTTGATTACAGGGACAATCAAGTTTCCGTTTGGTAAAGCCGCTGCCATTCCAAGGTTGATGTTTTTTCTTTTGATGATAAACTCACCATCTACCGAAATATTCATTCCAGGGAAATCTTTTAATGCTTTGGCAACCGCTTCCATAAATATAGGAGTAAAGGTCAATTTTTCTCCTTCACGTTTTTCAAAAGCATTTTTAACACGATCTCTCCATTTTACAATATTCGTTACATCCACCTCAATAAAGGATTGTACGTGAGCCGAAGTTTGTACCGAAGCTACCATATAACCTGAAATCAGTTTACGCATACGATCCATTTCTACAATCTCGTCGCCGCCATTAACAGAAACTGGAGCTGCAATTGGAGCCGTAGCTTGCGCAGGTTTAGCTGCAACTGCTGCCACTTTAGGAGCTGCTGCAGGCTGACTTCCTCTATTCTTTATAAAACTTAATATATCTTCTTTAGTAACGCGTCCGTCTTTTCCTGATCCTGAAATACTTTCTAACTCTGTTAAGGAAATACCTTCTTCTTTAGCAATGTTTTTTACTAATGGAGAAAAGAATTTATCTGAGCTAGAAAAATCAGCAGGCGCTGCAGTTTCTTTAGCAACCTCAACCGCTTTAGCGATTTCTGCTACTGCAGGAGCTACTGCCTCAGAAGCTTTAGGAGCTTCTACACTTCCACCTTCAGTTTCAATAATTGCTATAGTTTGTCCTACTTGAACCACATCATCCACTTGGAACAATATTTCTGTCAAAGTCCCCGAAACTTCGCTTGGCACTTCGCTATCTACTTTATCTGTTGCGATTTCTAATACTGCTTCATCAGCAGCAATAGTATCACCTACGTTTTTTAACCAGTTGGTAATCGTTGCTTCTGCAACGCTTTCTCCCATTTTGGGTAATTTCAATTCAAACTTTGCCATATCTTTAAACTAAAGTTGTGTTTTGTTATTTGGTTTGCAAAATTAATAAAAGAAAACACGTTTCATACTAATTTTCGCAAAATATTATTTTCCCGATATCGTTTGCGCTATTACTTCCTATTCGGAAATTAGAAGCGTAAATATAATTTTTAAAAGTAGTATTTTTTGATTGATTTTGCTCCATAAATGCAATAATCGCTTTAAAACTAAAGGAAGTAGTATCAAAAACAAGTTCGTAATTTTGCTTCAGATCATTTTTAAAAAACTCAAATCCAGCACAATAATCCACGGATTGCTCTACATTTATTTTTAAATTATCATTGGTAAATACTACGTATTGCTCAATCAAAAGTTCTTTGTTTTTTTGTTGATTCTTCTTTAATAACGAAAAAACAAAGGCTCCGATTTTCATAAACACATCAAACAAAACAGATTTTCTAAAGTGTTTTTTATAAAAAAAGTTCATCGCTTCCTGAAAACGCCTCATATAAGTCCCGTCCCTAACTGTACTCTCTCCTTTATAATGAATCACCGTTGTTTCGTGGAAATAATAATTTTCTTTAGCCCGTTGCAGCGCCATATAACTCAAATCAATATCATCAGAATACATAAAACAGTTTTCATCAAAACCACCAATTTCGTTATACAATTCCCGCTTCAAAACCATAAAGGCTCCCACCAATATATCCACCTTTCCCGTTTGATTAGGGGTAAGATGTTGTGCATAATAACGGTTGAACAAGGAATTGTTTGGAAAAATTTTATACAAACCAAAGATTTTAGTAAAGGCTACCCAAGGTGTAGGTACTCCCCTTTTGCTTTCTGGTAAAAAAGCTCCGGTACCATCTATCAATTTACAACCTACAATTCCTAAATTGGTTTTCGACTTTGCAAAAGCTAAGATTTTGGTAAATGTATCTTCCGCAACAACCGTATCAGGATTCAAAATACATAGGTATTCGCCTTTGGCTTGTGCTACTCCTATATTATTCCCTTTTGGAAACCCAAGGTTTTCCTTATTTTCGATAAGTGTTACAGAGGGAAATAACTTTTTCATCATTGCACAACTATCATCGGAAGAGTTGTTATCGATTACAATGATTTCGCCATCAATATCCTGCAATGCCTTTTGAACACTCAAAACACATTGCTCTAGAAAATAACGCACATTATAATTTAAAATAATAATCGATAGTTGCATGGAGCAAATATAATTAGTTCTCCATTAATATGAATCATTATAAAAAAGATAGAGGCAATTTGAGAAACAATTAATTTAAATAAAAAAAAACAATGGGATCAACTTACTTTTTCTACATCAAATCACAGCACTTTTTAAAACAATAAACATTTAAACCCCAAACTTCAAACAAAAGACTATTTTTGCAAAAAATATACTTGTGAATTATTTATCAGTCGAGAACATCTCTAAATCATTTGGCGAAAGAACTTTATTCAAAGACCTTTCGTTTGGAATCAAGAACGACCAAAAAATTGCCTTCATTGCCAAAAATGGTTCGGGAAAAACCTGTATCATGAAAATTCTTAATGGCGAAGATGAACCCGACACGGGACAGGTAGTAATTCGCAAGGAGATTAAAATGGCCTTTCTCTCTCAGGTTCCCAAACTGCAAGATGAATTGACCATAGAGGAAAGCATCTTTGCCTCCGACAATGAAATACTTCACGTGATTGAACGTTATGAAAAGGCATTGGAAAATCCAGAAGACGAAGAAGCTTATCAAAAAGCCTTTGACGATATGGATCGCCATAATGCTTGGGATTTTGAAACGCAATTCAAACAAATTCTTTTCAAATTAAAGTTGGAAGACTTTAAGTTGAAAGTTAAAGATCTTTCTGGAGGACAAAAAAAGAGATTGTCATTAGCTATTATTCTTATCAACCGTCCTGACCTATTGATTTTGGATGAGCCAACCAACCATTTGGATTTGGAAATGATTGAATGGCTAGAGAGTTATTTTGCTAAAGAAAACATTACCTTGTTTATGGTAACTCACGACCGTTTCTTTTTGGAGCGTGTATGTAATGAGATCATCGAATTGGACAATGGTAAACTATACCAATATAAAGGAAACTATTC
>CANCJZ010000244.1 GCA_947378465.1 Flavobacteriaceae bacterium | reverse complement strand
AATTCACTTATGAAACAAGAACAAGTTCAAGAGAGTTTTGTGATGCTTTGTTGTTAAATGATATAGAATTAGAAAAACTTTTACCGCCAGATAAAAACCAAATAAATAGTCTATCAAAAACAATAAAAGACAGTTCATGGTATTTTTTATCATGGGGAAATGATCCTACAATAAAATCAATGTTGGTAATGCTTGATGCTATTCATAATAAATTCAATAATGCTGATAATTTTTTCGACAGGCTAGTTAGTATTGATAATCCAGTAATTACATTTCAATTCTTAAACTTAAAAGAATTCAAGCTTACTGATGATTTGTATATAAAGATGAATGCAAGAGGAAAATCTCTTACAGACTTCGAAAATTTCAAAGCTAAATTTGAACAGCATATAAAAGATTTAGAATTTAAAACAGCTCCAAAATTTAAACTTCTGTTCAATGAAATAGAAAAAGAAGTTAGTGTTCAAGAATATTTCTCACATAAAATAGATACCGATTGGGCTAATCTTTTTTGGAATTATAGAGATCCCATTAAAAATATCTATGATGACCAATTAATGAACTTCATTAGAGCATTTGCAATTAATCACTTAGCTGCTAAACCAAATGATGATTTTGATTTAACAAGTTTAAAATATATACTAGACAGGCAAAACACAAACATTTCGTTCCAAAAGTACGTTGAATTAAAGTGCTTTGATGAAAAGTTTATTCTTGAGCTAATTAAAATTCTTGACTATTTAAAAAACGAGGAAAGCACGATTAAACTATATTTGAAAGGTTCACAATATTATGATGAAACAGATACATTCATTAATATTGTAAATAATTCTTTTAAGGATGCGGCATATTCATATCGTATAAAATTTTATGCATTTTGCCAGTACCTAAACAAATTTGAGACTACAGTTGGGCTAGAAGAATGGTTAAGAGTAATATCTAATTTAACAGAAAATACTGCTCCATACAATAATGAAACAGAATTTAGAAGATCAATCAGGTCGGTTAGAGATTTAATTCAAGTTGGAAATACTATCGTAACAAATTTATCACTAGATACTTTAATAGTAGATGGCTTTAATGAATACCAAGTAAAAGAGGAGGTAATAAAAGCAAAATTGATTTTAAAAGATGATAATTGGGCAAAATTGATTTACAATACAGAATATGAACTAAAATATTTTAGTTGCCAGCTTACGTTCATTTTATATTTTTCAGGAATAGAAGATGTAATTAGCAATATAAATAATTGGACTACCAAAGAAAATGATGAACTATTTAATTCATTTAATAAATATGTAACCATAGCAAAAGTAGTCTTTAGTAATGGTGGATTAAGGAAATTTAGTGACCACTTATGGCAAAGAGCTTTATTGTCTAAAGGCAATTATTTAATTTCCGAAGGTTCAAATTCAAGTTTTCTAATAAATAACGACAGAGATATTAGTTGGAAAAGATTACTCCTCGCAGACAAAGACGGGGGTAAAGCAAAAAGAGAATTTGTTAAGGAAGTTTTTGATGATATTGATTTCAATATTCTCGATGTTGAAAAAGGGCTAAAAAAAATAGTAGCAAATTCATTAAAATCAATTACGAGATGGAGAAGTAAGTTTATTAAAACTCCCCAATTGTTTAATTTTTTAGGAGCAAAACAATATATAAGATATAAATCTGATAATGAAATATATTTATTGGCAAAAGAGAGAATGAGTGCTAGTCACGCTGAGCTTTTCACATACAGTTATTATCTAAATAAAATAGTGAGTACATCTTTTTTTCCATTCTGTGGAAAAGATTACTATGCTATAAGTGGAGAATCTGATGAACCTTGCATTTATTTTAAAGATTGGATTTATAAAAAATCAAATTATGAGTTGGACATTACTTATGAATCAGTAATGAACAAATACAAGTTTTGCTTTTTTGACACTAAAAAGAAAGCCTTTGACCAAGAATTATTAGATATACTGAATGCAAATAATTTTGTCATATCACGAAAGTGTAATAATGCTTATGATTTATTTTTACCTGAAACGGATGTTTTGAAAACACTTATAAAATTATGCGATGAGTTTCAAATTTTAAACGATACTACCAATGAATAACATAGGCAAATCAGAACGTGAAACCCAAAACCGTATTGTAGCTCTTTTTAAAGATGAGTTAAAATACACTTATTTGGGTAATTGGGAAGACCAAGAACGAACACAACCAATTGAAGAAAACTTGTTGTTAGATTTTCTAATAAAGTCTCAAGGTTATTCTGAAATTGTAGCGAAAAAAGCCTCTCAAGAATTGGTCAAAGCTGCCACTAACCTATCTAGTGGTTTGTATGAATCCAATAAAGAAGTTTATAAATTGTTACGCTATGGTGTTTCGGTTCGTGAGGAATTGGGAGAGCTAAAAGAACGTGCTTGGTTTATCAATTGGAAAGAACCATTGAAAAACAATTTTGCTTTTGCTGAGGAAGTAACTGTAAAAGGCAGAAACAACAAGCGTCCTGATATTGTCATTTATGTTAATGGTATTGCTATTGGTGTTATTGAACTAAAACGAAGTAAAGTTGGAGTAACACAAGGTATTCGTCAAAATTTAGACAATCAAAAAGAAGCTTTTATTCAAAGTTTTTTCACTACAACACAATATCTTTTTGCAGGTAATGACACCCAAGGTTTACGCTATGGAACCATAGAAACTTCTGAAAAATATTATTTGCAATGGAAAGAAGAAGCTGACAAATCATTTGATTACACATTGGATAAACATTTGTTTTTAATGTGTCAAAAAGAACGTTTGTTAGAACTAATGCATGACTTTGTAGTTTTTGATAAAGGCACAAAAAAGCTATGTCGACCAAATCAGTATTTTGGTATCAAAGCTGCTCATACCAATGTAAGAACGAAACAAGGCGGTATCATTTGGCATACGCAAGGTAGCGGTAAAAGTTTGACCATGGTTTGGTTAGCAAAATGGATTAGAGAAAATGTAGATAACAGTCGAATCTTAATTATCACTGACCGTGAGGAATTAGATGACCAAATAGAAAAATTATATTTAGGTGTTGATGAAAATATTTACAGAACCAAAAGTGGCAGGGATTTAATCTCAACATTAAATAATACAAGTCCTTGGTTAATTGCAAGTTTAGTACACAAGTTTGGTAGAAATTCAGACGAAGGAGATTTTGAAGGCTATATAGAAGACATAAAAAAGAATTTAGTTTCTGATTTTAGAGCTAAAGGAAACATTTATGTTTTTGTAGATGAATGTCACAGAACGCAATCGGGTAAGTTACATGATGCTATGAAATTGTTGTTACCAGATGCTTTATTTATTGGTTTTACAGGAACACCTTTATTGAAAAAAGACAAACAAAAAAGTATAGAAGTTTTTGGACCATACATTGGTGAACCCTACAAATTTGACGAAGCCGTTGCAGATGGTGTCGTTTTAGATTTATTATATGAAGCACGTGATGTAGAACAATTTGTAACCGACCAGCAAAGCATTGACCAATGGTTTGATGCTGAAACAATAGGTTTAACCGATGCTGCCAAAATAGACTTAAAAAGAAAATGGGGCACAATGCAAAAAGTATTGGGTTCAAAATCACGTTTAGAGAAAATTGTTTTTGATATTATTAAAGACTTTAAAATAAAACCTAGAATTTCTACTGGTGATGGAAATGCAATGTTAGTATCTAGCAGTGTTTATAATGCTTGTAAATATTATGAATTGTTTCAAAATGCAGGTTTTAAAGAATGTGCTATAATCACTTCCTACAATCCTCATCATGGAAACATTAAAGGAGAAGAAACTGGAGAAGGCAATCCAACTGAGAAGCTTTTAAAATATGAAGTGTATCAAAAAATGTTGAACGGTAAATCGACCGAAGAGTTTGAACAAAATGCCAAAACACAATTCATAAAAGAACCCAATAAAATGAAATTGTTAATAGTGGTAGATAAGCTATTAACTGGTTTTGATGCGCCATCAGCTACTTATTTATACATTGATAAATCGATGCAAGATCATGGTTTATTCCAAGCTATTTGTAGAGTTAACCGTGTTGACGATGATGGAAAAGATTATGGATATATTGTAGATTACAAAGACTTATTTGATAGTTTGAAAAAATCAATCACCGATTATACATCAGGAGCATTTGATGATTATGATATTGACGATGTTAAAGGATTACTTTCTGATAGATATGAAGTAAGTAAAGATAGATTGGAAAGTGCATTAGAAACGGTTATTGCTTTGTGTGAACCAGTTCATCCACAAGATGAACCAAACTTTATTAGATACTTCTGCGGAAATACAGAAAATCCTAATGATTTAAAAGACACCGAAGAAAGAAGAGTTACTTTATACAAAGCCGTTGTTTCATTAATTAGAGCCTATGCCAATATTGCTAATGAAATGCATAAAATTGGTTATTCAGAAGAAGAATCAGAAAAAATAAAAAAGCAAGTTCAATTCTATTCTGATTTAAGAGAAACCATTAAACAAGCCAGTGGTGATTATGTA